>CAZXJW010000137.1:0-8323 GCA_964641005.1 uncultured Rhodocyclaceae bacterium | reverse complement strand
ACTCCAGCGTCGAGGGGTCGATCCAGTGCGCGTCCTCCAGCAGCAGCAGCACCGGGGCGTCCTTCGACAGCCCCGTCACGTGCCCGGTGAGCGCCTGCAGGGTGAGCTCCTTCTGCTTCTGCGGGGTCACGTTCAACGCCCCGTAGCGCGCCTCCCCGCCACCGAGCCCCAGCAGCGCGGCGAACAGCGCCAGCGTGCGGGGGCTCTGGGGTGTGGGCGTGTTCAGCAGCACCTCGAGCTTGTCCAGCCTCGCCTCGGGCGAGTCCTCCGCGGCGAGCCGCGCGCCGCGCTCGATCTGCTCGATCACCGGGTGAAACGCCGACTGCGCGTGGTACGGGCTGCACTGATACCTCAGCCGGTAGTGCTTCCCCGCCCCGATGTGCTCCAGCAGCCACTGCGTGATCCGGCTCTTCCCGATCCCGGGCTCGCCTTCCAGCAGCACCACCTGCCCTTCGCCTCCACTGGCCTGCGCCCACTTCGCCGCCAGCAGCCCCACCTCCTGCTCACGACCCACGAAGGCACTCAGCCTCTGCTCTCCGCCCCGGCTCGCCTCGAAGCGCCCTTCCGTCTGCTTCAGCCCCACCACCTTCCACGCCTGCACCGGCTCCACGATCCCCTTCAAGACGTGGCTGCCCAGGTCCAGCGCCTCGAACACCCCACCGGCCAGCCGCCGGGTCGCGGCCGAGGCCACGATCTCGTCCACACCCGCGAGGCCCTGCAGGCGTGCGGCCAGGTTCGGGGTCTCGCCGACTGCCAGCTTCGGGGTGCCGGCGCCGCTGCCGGGCGCAGAGCCCTCACCCCCCTCGCCCACCACTACCGGGCCGGTGGCCACCCCGATCCGAACCTGCAGCGGCCCCGGTGCACCCGCCACCGCCTTCACCGCCCCCACCAGCTCCAGCCCCGCCCTCAGCGCACGCTCCGCATCATCCTCGTGCGCCACCGGCCAGCCGAAGTACGCCATCACCCCATCGCCCAGGTACTGCGCCACGTGACCGGCGTACTTCTCCACCACCCCACTACAGGCCTCGTGGTAGCGGCCCATCAACCCGCGCAGCGCCTCCGGGTCCATCGACCCGCTCAAGGCCGTCGAGCCCACAAGGTCGCAGAAGAGCACCGTCAACTGGCGGCGTTCGGCAGTGAACGATTCGTTCGTGGACGAGGCGGGAACTTGAGGCAACCCCGCGGGCGGCGCGCTGACGAGCCCATCCCGGTCGGCCATCCGGGCAATGGCCGCGAAAAACCTGACCCGATCTCCCAGAGGGAGGCCAAGCTCCTTCAGGTGGGCTTCCGTGAGCAGAGGCAGCGCGTCCACGCCGATCGCCTCCGCCTCGAAGAGCGACGCATGCCGGCCGAGGCCGACGGACTCGAGCCACGCGCCCACTTCACTCGCGGTCTCTCCCCGGGCCAGCTCCCCGGTACGCAAATCCTTCACCAGTCCCCCTCCGGACGCAGGTCCCGCTCGGCGCGCGGAGCAGCGCACACCGGCTCGTGTCGTTCTCTGCCGTGTCCCGCCTGCCCGGCGGCCCTCGTGCCGGGGCCTACCAGTGCGACGGGATCTTCTTGCGGATCACGATCCGCTTGTCTTCCATCTCGATGTAGTTGCCGCGTGCCAGGTCGGTGAGGATGCGGCTCACCATCTCGCGCGAGGCGCCGATGCGGCTGGCCAGGTCCTGCTGGGTGGGGCGCGGCTCGATCACGCGCACGCCGTCACGCTCCACGGCCAGGTCCTCCATCACCCGCACCAGCCGTCCGAACACGTCGAGCAGCGCCAGGGTGCGCACGTTCTCCGTGAGCCGGCGCACGCGCCCGGCCATGCCCTTGAGTAGCTTGAGCGCGATGTCCGGATCCGAGCGCACCGCCTCCTGCACCACCGACTTCTGCAGCACCATGAGCTTGCAGGGTTCGGTGGCTGCCACCGAGGCCGAGCGGGGGGTGTCGTCGAACAGCGCGAGCTCGCCGAAGTATTCGCCGGAGCCCTGGGTGGAGAGGATCACTTCCTTGCCGTTCTCGTCGCTCAGGTACGCCTTCACGGCACCGGAGACGATCA
Organism: uncultured Rhodocyclaceae bacterium; assembly: GCA_964641005.1. Lineage (GTDB taxonomy): Bacteria > Pseudomonadota > Gammaproteobacteria > Burkholderiales. Next base: position 6,276 of record CAZXJW010000137.1, on the reverse strand, counting down.
CGAACAGGGTGCCCGCCTCGTCGCCCTCGTTGATGACGATGGCGCCCTTGGGATAGGCGCGCACGGGGGCCTTGTCGGACAGGCGCGCGAGCTGGGCCTCTGACAGACCTTCGAACAGCGCTACCTTGTCGAGCATCGGAGCCGGGCGTGGGACATGACACCCGGATTCTACACATGCGTGAGGATTGCCCGGCGACGGGGCGACCGACCGTACCCCGATGGCCCTCCGGCCGGTCCGGTGCGGCGTGGAGCCTGGGGCCTGCGCTCAGGCGGGCATGCGACGCGCGCCGCCGCGGGCAGCGGCCGCCAGCGCCACGGCAGGCTCCCGGTGGCAGCGGGCCAGCCGCTCGTGCAAGAGGACGGCCTCGGGTTCCACTTCGATGCCGCGGCGGTAGAGGTCGGCCGCCTCGGTCCAGCGGCCGAGCCCTTCCAGCGCCTCTGCCAGCCGGCCGAGGTGGCGCAGGAAGCGTCCGCGCAGGCGGTCGCGCGCCAGGGCGTACTCGGGTCGCGCACCTTCCTGGGCGAGGAATGGGCCGCGGTAGGCGTCGAGCAGCGCCTCGGCGCATGCGAGGATGCCATCCACGTCGCCGGACACCGCGCCGCAGCGGTCGGTATCGATGCGCTCGAAGGCTTCGTGCAGGCGCCACAGGTCCACCTCGCACAGCGCATCGTCGAGCGAGAGCTTGTTGTCGCGCAGCACCAGCACGTCGTCGCGGCCCAGCAGCCGGCGCAGGCGATGCAGTGCGCTGGTGAAGCTGCGCATGGCGGCGTCGCCCTCGGCTTCGGGCCAGACGGCCTGGGCAATGCGCTCCACGTCCACCCCTCGGCCGCCATGGGTCAGCAGGCACTTGAGCAGCTCCAGCAGCCGTGCGGGTGCCTTGCGGCCATAGCGCACCGGCTCGCCGTCAACGAGGACGGCGAAGCCGCCCATCACTTGCAGCGAGAACCGAAGCTCCGGGGCAGGCGACGACGCCACGGGCGCCGCGCGGGCGCGCCGCCCGAGCGCCAGCGCGAGCAGCGGATGCATCCGGTAGACGGGTTCGATGGCGCCACCGTCGGCGCGTTGCCAGCGGCGGTTCACCGGCGCACCCGCGGCATGCAGCGCCTCGAGCGCCGCCACGGCGGAATCGCCGCCGCTCTTCTGCAGCAGATCCCCCTCGGAGAGCCGCTCCCTGCCGGCGAAACGAGCCAGCGCATCGATGCCCTCGGCGGGCGCGGCTGCGAGCACCTCGCCGAGCACGTAGTCGAGGCAGGCTGCCGCGGCTTCCTCGCGCAGGTCACCGGAACCGCCGGCGAGCACGCGGCGCACCATCAGGACGAAGGCCGCTGGCCAGCCCTCGGCATCGCGATGCAGGGCGACGGCGAGGGCATCGTCGCGCAGCCCGAGCAGGCGGGCCACGGCCAGCGACTCGGTCTCGTCGAACGCCGCGGCGGAAGGCGAGAAGACCGTCAGGGCGGGGGTGGCCGCGAGCCGCACCAGGCTCGCGGGCAGCGTGCCGCGACAGGTGAGCAGCAGGCTCAGGCCGGTGGGGCGTTCCTCCACGAGCGTCGCGATCAACGGTGCGCCGCCGCGGCGCAGCACGCGCTCGACCCCATCCACCACCAGCAGCGACCCGGGCTCCACCCGTGACAGCAGCTCGCGCACCGGCGCCCCCCGCGGCGCGGCGGCAGGGGCCTCGGCGAGGATGGGCCCGCAGGCAGCGGCGAGGCCCTGCTCGAACCCGCTCCCGGCGCCGTCGGGCTCACCCAGCCGCCACCAGGCGGCCGGGCCGTCCCAGTCGCGCATCAGCTCCGCCGCGATGAAGCTCTTGCCCCAGCCGGGCCCACCCTGCAGCCACACGGTGGTGTCGCCCATGCGGCGGCGCAACTCGGCCACGAGCCGCGGGCGCGGCACCGCCCACGCGCCATTGGGCGGCTCGAAACAGGCGGCACGCGCCGCCCCGGCGGGGCGCGGCACGGCCATGCTTCCTGCGACGACGTCGTCCATGGGAGAGCCTCCCGGATTCCGATGGCATCACACTAGGCAGTCACGGATACCGGCGCCATATCACGGATGGACTAGGACGAAAGCCCTAGAAGCACGGGAGTCAGCGCCCCTGCGCCCGCCGCAGGTCCTCCGCCAGCCGCTGCGCCACGAGCCGCAGGATCTGGAACGCGAACTGCGGGTTCTGGAAGTACAGCTGCATGACGCTCTCCTCGGAGATGGAGTACAGCTCCACGTCCGTCAGGCAGCGTGCCGTCAGGGTGCGGGCGTGGTCGGGGAGGAACAGCCCGATCTCGCCGAACATCTCGCCTGCGTGCAGGTCCTTGCCGATCTCCTCCAGTCGCACGCTGCCGCGGCCGACGTAGTACATCTCGTCGCTCGAGTCGCCCTTGCGGAACACCACGTCGCCCTCGCGACACGAGCGGCGCACGGCGAAGGGCAGCAACCAGCCCAGTGCCGCCTCGCCGCTGCGTGCCATGTCGGCCACGCGCTTGCGCACGTCGGCCATGCGCAGGGCTGCGATGGCGGCCTGGGTGCGGTTGCTGACGCCGAAGGCCGCGCAGATGGCCGCCACGTGGATCTTCACCGTCTTCTCGGCGATGCCGAGCTTTCGGCCGATGATCTTGTTGGAGTCGCCGCTGGCCATGCACGCGAGCACCTCGCGCTGGCGCTGCGTGAGCCGAACGGACTGCGGATCGGTGGCGGGTGCCGGCCCTGGCCGGGGCGCTGGCGCCGGCTCCGGCGGGGCAGGACGCCGCAGCAGCGTGGGAGGCACGTACATCCCGCCTGCCAGCACCAGTCGCAGCGCCTCGATGAGGATCTGCTCGGGCGTGGACACCGGGACCACCCCGGCGGCACCGGCCTGCAGGACGGCCTCGACGTACGGTACCGACTCGTCTCCGGAGAGCACCACGCAGCGCAGGTCCGGCATGGCCTCGAGCAGCAACTCCAGCGCAGCCGGTTCGGGCTGCACGGCCAGGGTGAGCGCCGGCACGGGCCCGCCGGCCAGGCGGCGCACGTCGTCCAGGCTGCCCACGCCCGTGACCTCGGTGCGATCGGCCAGCTGCGCGAGGCTTCGCGCCAGCGCGTCGCGCAGGATGCCTGGCGGTGCCACCAGAACGATGCCGACGGAATGGGTGCGACCGCGCGCCGTCGTGTCGCTCACGCTCTCCCCCGTGGGGCCGGGGCCCCTTGTTGTTGGTTGTCGAAGCAGGTGGATACTTACACCGGCAGTCCGTCCGGCGACAATCGGGAGCTTGCCCCGCCGCGCTCCATTAGAATCTATGCATCCGCGACCAGCCGCCGCGCGCATCCGCCGCGGCGTCGTCTTTTCAAGGGGGGAGTGAACATGAACAAGCTCGACATGAACGGGCGCTCGGCCATCGTCACCGGGGGCGCGTCCGGCATCGGACTGGCCATTGCCCAGCGCCTGGCCGCCTCGGGCGCCAGCGTGGCCATCTGGGACATGGCTGCCGACGGCGCCGCGAAGGCGGCCTCGCTGGGTGCGGGGAAGTCGCTGTACTGCAAGGTGGACGTGACGAAGCTCGCCGAGGTGGAGGCGGCCTTCGCCCAGACGGTATCGGCCTTCGGCAAGGTGGACGCGGTGGTCAATTCCGCGGGCGTGGCCGGGAAGAACCACACGGTGGTGGACTACCCCGTGGACGAATGGCTGCGGGTGCACGACATCAACCTGCACGGAACCTTCTACGTCTGCCGCACGGTCGCCAAGCACATGCAGGCCAACGGCTACGGGCGCATCGCCAACATCGCCTCCATCGCCGGCAAGGAGGGCAACCCCAACGCCTCGGCCTACAGCTCCTCGAAGGCCGCCGTCATCGGCCTCACCAAGTCGCTGGGCAAGGAACTGGCGAAGAACAACATCACCGTGAACTGCGTCACCCCGGCCGCGGTGCGCACGCCCATCTTCGACCAGGTGGAGCAGTACCACATCGACTACATGCTCTCGAAGATCCCCATGGGCCGCTTCGGAGAGGTGGCGGAGATCGCGGCCATGGTGGCCTGGCTGTGCACGGAGGACTGTTCCTTCACCACCGGGGGCGTGTTCGACCTCTCCGGCGGCCGCGCCACCTACTGAGGCCGCCGTGAAGATCCGCGCCGCCGTCATCCGCCAGTCCGGGCTGCCCGAGCCCTACGCCACCAGCCGCCCGCTGTCCATCGAGGAGGTGGATCTCGCCCCGCCCGGCGAGCGCGAGGTGCTCGTGGAAGTGAAGGCCGCGGGACTGTGCCACTCGGACCTGTCCACCATCAACGGCGACCGCCCGCGCCAGACGCCCATGGTGCTCGGCCACGAGGCTGCCGGCGTCGTGCGCGAGCTCGGCCCCGGCATCACCGACCTCGCCGTGGGCGACCACGTGGTGATGGTGTTCGCGCCCAGCTGCGGCGAGTGCATGCCCTGCAAGGAAGGCTTCCCCGCGCGCTGCGAGCGCGGCCAGGCCTCCAACAACGCCGGCACGCTGATCGGCGGCCACGTGCGCCTGTCCCAGGGCGGCAAGCCCGTCTACCACCACGTGGGCGTTTCCGCCTTCGCGGAGTGCTGCGTGGTGAACCGCGGCTCGGTGGTGAAGATCGACCCGTCGCTGCCCTTCGACGAGGCGGCCGTGTTCGGCTGTGCGGTTCTCACCGGCGTGGGCGCGGCGCTGAACACCGCGCGCGTGTTCGCCGGTGCCCGCGTGGCGGTGGTGGGTCTGGGGGGCGTGGGCCTGAACGCCCTGCTCGGCGCCCAGGCAGCCGGCGCCAGCCAGATCGTGGCCATGGACCTGCACGACGACAAGCTCGAACTCGCGAAGCAGCTCGGCGCCACCGACGTGATCAACGCGAAGGATCCCGACGCCATTCCGAAGGTGAAGGCGCTCACCCAGGGCGGCGTGGACTTCGGCTTCGAGATGGCCGGCTCGGTGCACGCCATGGAGATGGCCTACCGCGTCACCCGCCGCGGCGGCACCACCGTCACCGCCGGCCTGCCCCATCCGGACGCGCGCTGGCAGATGCAGCACGTCAACCTCACCGCCGAGGAGCGCACGGTGAAGGGCAGCTACATGGGCTCCTGCGTGCCGCCTCGCGACCTGCCGCGCTACGTGGAACTCTACCGACTCGGCAAGCTGCCGGTGAACCGGCTGATGAGCGACCACCTCACGCTGGATCGCATCAACGAGGGCTTCGACGCGCTGGCCTCGGGTCACACCGTGCGCCAGATCGTGATGTTCTAGCCTCCCGGCCGCGACGCGTGCGCGTCGTGGCCGTCCTGTTCCACCCACCCGACCCGTCCCTCCATGTCGCCACGCTTCGCCGCCGCGGAACTGCGCCGCTTCGCCGCCACCCTCCTCGACGCCGCCGGCATGGACCCGGCCAAGTCGCCCGTCATCGCCGAGGTGCTGTTGGAGGCCGACCTGATGGGCCACGACACCCACGGCCTGAACCTGCTGGCGGCCTATCTCGCGGACATCGGCAAGGGCGAGCTGGCGACCCACGGCGAGCCCGGCGTGATCGCCGACTTCCCCGCGGCGGTCACGTGGGACGGACGGCGCCTGCAGGGCACGTGGCTGGTGACACGCGCCATCGAACTTGCCTGCGAGCGTGCCGCCACCCAGGGCACCTGCACCGTGGCGATCCGCCGCAGCCATCACATCGCCTGCCTGGCGGCCTACCTCACCCGGGCCACCGACCGCGGCTTCGTCATCCAGATCATGACCTCGGCGCCGGAGAACCGCTCGGTGGCGCCCTTCGGCGGGCGCGAGGGCGCCATCACGCCCAATCCCATCGCGGCGGGCTGGCCCACCGACGGCGACCCGGTGCTCATCGACGTGTCCATGTCCATCACCACCAACGGCATGGTGGGGCGGATGGCGAAGGACAGCGCGAAGCTGCCCGGCAAGTGGCTGATCGATGCACAGGGCAACCCCACCGACGATCCCACGGTCACCACCCGCGAGCCGCGCGGCTGGCTGCTGCCGGTGGGCGGCCAGGAATACGGCCACAAGGGCTACGCGCTGGGGTTGATGGTGGAGGCGTGGACCCAGGGCTTCGGCGGCCACGGGCGCGCCGATCCCATCGAGGGCTGGACGGGCGAGGTGTTCATCCAGGTGCTCGACCCGCGGCTGTTCGCGGGCAGCGAGGCCTTCACTCGCCAGACCGGCTGGATCGCCGACTTCTGCCGCAAGGTGCCGCCCGCGCCGGGTGTGGAGCGCGTGCGCCTGCCGGGCGAGAACGGCCTGGCGCGCAAGCGCCGCGCGCTGGCCGAGGGCGTGACGTTGCACCCTGCCATCCTGCCGGCG
>CAZXJW010000136.1:2027-8327 GCA_964641005.1 uncultured Rhodocyclaceae bacterium | reverse complement strand
TGGCGGCACAGCGCCACGACGTTCTTCGCCTTGGTGCGGAACAGCCCGATGGTACGGATGTAGGGCAGAAGTCCTTCCTCGCCCAGCGCGGCGATCGCCGCGGGTGTCCCGGCCACCGGGAACAGCCTGGCGGTGGCGAGGTTCACGCTGCGGTCGGTGGCCTGGGCCGAGAGCACCACCGCCACCAGCAGCTGGAAGGGCGTGTCGTAGTGCAGTTCGGTGCGCGGCTCCGGGTTGGCGGCGCGCAGGCGGGAGAAGATCTCGTGGCGCTTGGCCGGATTCATCCGCGATCCCCGGGCCGCGACTGGCGGCGCGCCCGTGCCCGCGCCAGTGCCGCCTCCACCACCGCACGCTTGCGCGCCGCTGCCGGATCGTCGACGGGCAGCGTCGCGAGCTTGTGCTCGGCCTTCGCCGCGAGCCGTTGCTCGCGCTCCAGGCGCTCGCGCACGAGCCGCTCGCGCCGTGCCTCGAAGCGGCCGCGCCAGTGACGGGCGCGCGCCTCCCAGTGCGTCTCGGGGCGCTCCGCCACGGCATGGCCACGCGCGCGGGCCTCCTCGAGAGGGACCATGGCGATGCAGTCCACCGGGCAGGGGGCCACGCACAGGTCGCACCCGGTGCACTGCTCGTCCAGCACGGTGTGCATGCCCCTGGCCGCGCCCACGATGGCATCCACCGGACAGGCCTGGATGCACAGGGTGCAGCCGATGCAGTGCGTCTCGTCGATCACCGCCACGCGCCCCACGCCCGGCACGCCCCGCGAGGGGTCCACGGCAACGGGTTCGCGCCCCAGCAGGGCGGCGAGCCGCCGCGCGCCGGCATCTCCCCCGGGCGGGCAGCGCTCGATGTGCGCATCTCCGGCGGCGATGGCCTCGGCGTAGGGGCGGCAGCCGGCGAAGCCGCACTTCGTGCACTGGGTCTGGGGCAGCAGCGCGTCGATGCGCGCGGCCAGCGTCGCCGCCGCCGTGCTCATGCCGCCGGCGCCGGCGCGTCCAGGCCCTTCAGGCAGTGGCCGATCCACTGGGCCGTGAGCTTCTCCTGCACGGAGTTCTGCGCCAGGCGCGCCGCGAGGCCGGGGAAGTCGACCCGGTCGAGGGGCTGGTCCTGGTTGAAGCAGGAGAACACCACCGTGCGCTCGCCGGTGACGGGATCCACGTGCGGCTGCAGGCACTGCGCGCAGATCTCCTTCATCATGCACTGCATGGGCGAGTTGATGGAGCCCACGGCGAAGTGGTGCGGCTCCAGGTGCGCGGCCAGCACGCCGTGGCGCGCGGCGGCCACGGCGGCCATCATGCGGTCCGAGCCGATGGCCACGATGCGGTCGCAGTCGGAGAAGGCGATGGCCTGCGGCCCCAGGGCACCCTCGGCGTAGCTGCGCATGGCCTGAACGATGTTGCCCACGAAGCTGCGGTCGTCGGGGCGCCCCGGCGCGAAGCCCGGCCCCTCGTCGCAGCACCACACCACCACGTCCGAGGCCGCCTCGATCTCCTCGACCTTGTAGCGGTCGATCATCTTCTTGTAGCCCGCGAAGTACAGCACCCGCGAGCCGGCCCGGCGCAGCGCCTGGCCGATGGAGAACAGCACGGCGTTGCCCAGGCCGCCGCCCACCAGCACCACCGTCTCGCCCCCGGGGGTCTCCGTGGGCGCGCCGGTGGGGCCCATCAGGACCACGGGCTCGCCGGGCCGCAGGTGGGCGCACAGGTCCGAGGAACCGCCCATCTCCAGGACGATGGTGGACACGAGGCCGCGCTGCGCATCCACCCAGGCCCCGGTGAGCGCGAGGCCTTCCATGGCCAGCCGCGTGCCGCCGGAGAGCGCTGCGCGGGTCTCGAAGTTCTGCAGCCGGTAGAACTGGCCGGGCTTGAAGTTGCGCGCCGCCATCGGCGCGTGCACCACCACCTCGACGATGGTGGGCGTGAGGCGGATCACCTCGTGCACCACGGCTCGCAGCGCGCGGTCCAGGCGTTCGAAGAAGGCGTCGCGGTCGAGGCCGCTGGCGGGCTGCACGCGGGCCAGCGCGCGCGACACCACCGGGTAGCCGCGCTTGGCGCTGCCCATGGCCTTGACCACGTTGCCGAAGAAGGACGGGTGCAGGTCGCCGAAGAAGCTCGTGAAGCGCCCGTCCGGCTGGCGCGACATGAGCACGCGTGCCTCGGCGGGCTTCGCCGAGCGTTCCGGCTTCACCGGGTTGCCGTCCTCGTCGAGCGCCTGGAAATAGCGTCCGTCCAGGGTGAAGTGCGCCGGATCCTCGCGCGCGGCCACGGTGTTGGGCTGGGTGCCCGCCGCCACGAGGATGGTGCGGGCGGGAAGGTCCACGGTGACGGCCTGCTCCGTGCCATCGGGGCCGCTGGTCCTCGACGTCACCGTCAGGGCGCGGGCGTGGCCGTGCTCGTCCACCTGCACTGCCGCCGGCGTGAGGTTCTCGCCGAAGTCGATGCCTTCCTCGAGCGCCTTGGCCACTTCCTCGTGGTTCAGGGTGTAGGAGGGACTGTCCACCAGCCGCTTGCGGTACGCGATGGTGACGCCTCCCCAGGAGCGCAGCAGCTCGGCCACGCGCGCGGGCCGTCCCTGCGCCGCGGCCGCCGCACGCTCCGCGCGCAGCGCACGGGCATGGGCGATGAACTCGTCGGCGATGCCGGCTTCCTCCGCGTTCCAGCGTGCGCGCACGGCGGCCGCGCCCGCTTGCGCGCACAGCGCCTCGTAGCGGGCCAGGAACTTCTCCACCTGCAGCGGGTAGTAGGCCGCGGACTCGGTGGCCGTGTCCACGGCTGTGAGGCCGCCGCCCACCACCACCACGGGCAGGCGCAGCTGCATGTTGGCGATGGAGTCGGGCTTGGCGGCGCCGGTCAGCTGCAGCGACATGAGGAAGTCGGAGGCGGTGCGCACGCCGCGCGCGAGTCCGTTGGGCAGGTCGAGGATGGTGGGCTTGCCGGCACCCGCGCACAGCGCCACGTGGTCGAATCCCATGGCGAGCGCGTCCTCGAGGCTGAGCGTGCCGCCGAAGCGAACCCCGCCGTACAGGCCGAATTCGCGCCGCCGCTCGATGAGCAGGCGGATGAGCTTGAGGAAGTTCTTGTCCCAGCGCACGGTGATGCCGTACTCGGCCACGCCGCCGAAGCCCGCCATCACGCGTTCGCCGAGCGGCTCGCGCAGCAGCGCCACGTCTCGCACCGGCTCGAAGGGCACGCGCTCGCCGGTGGCCGTCACGCCCGAGAGCGAGGGCGGCAGCGGCTCGATCTTCAGGCCGTCGATGCCGGCCACCTCGTGGCCGTCGTTCATCAGGTGGTGGGCGAGCGTGAAGCCCGCCGGCCCCATGCCCACCACCAGCACCCGGCGGCCGGAGCGCGGCCTCGGGAAGGGGCGGCGCAGGTCGAGCGGATTCCAGCGCGTGAGCAGGGAGTAGATCTCGAATCCCCAGGGCAGCTCGAGCACGTCCTTGAGGGTGCGCGTCTCGGCCTGCGGGATGTCCACCGGCTCCTGCTTCTGGTAGATGCACGACTTCATGCAGTCGTTGCAGATCCGATGCCCCGTGGCGGCCGCCATGGGGTTGTCCACGGCGATCATGGCCAGCGCGGCCACCGCGTTGCCCTGGGTCTTGAGCTTGTGGAACTCGGAGATGCGCTCGTCCAGCGGGCAGCCCGCCAGCGGCACGCCGAAGGGCGACTTCCGGAAACCTGTCGCCGGGTCCTTCTCCTTGAGGCCGTGGGAGCAGGAATCGCGGCCCTGCTCGTGGCACCAGATGCAGTAGTTGGCCTGGTCAAGCGCGCCCTTGAGGTCGGTACCCGCATCGGTGAGGCCGAATCCCTCGCGGCGGCGCAGGTGGGACAGGCGATGGCGGGTGACGCCATCGCGCTGCTCGGTCTCCACCGGCACCAGGCGCATGGGGTCGAGCTTGTGCGGGGCGCGGAACAGCACGTCGCTGGCGTGGACCGCCTGCCCGGCAGGCGTGTGGGCCGCCCAGGCGCAGTAGCGCAGCGCCGTGTCGAGGATGGCGGAGTTGGCCGCCTCGTCGGCCTGCCAGCCCGCCACTGCGCGGGCGAAGGCCGCCTCCTCGAAGGCGCTGCCCATGGCGCGCTCGATCTCGGCGCGCAGCGCCGGACCGTCGAAGGCGGCGGCTGCCTCGGCCTTGTGGGTGTTCATCGCCTTGCGCTGCACGAACAGGCGCTTCACCGCATACAGCGGCGCCAGCGCATGGTGGCGGGCGGCGAGCGCGGCCACGTCCGCCTCGATGCCGAACAGCCGCGCCAGGAAGTCCTCGAGGTGGGGCCCTGCGGCGATGAGCAGTTCCGACTCGGCCTTGCGGCCCAGCGCATCGGGGTCGGCACGCCCGGCGGCGAGGCGTTGCGCGAGCGCCGCATCCGTGTCGGCCAGTTCCTGCAGGAAGGTGGCGTCGAGCCGGGGCAGGGCGGCGTTGTCGTAGAGGTCGGCGAAGGAGAAGCCGAAGGCAAGGCGCAGCGGTTCGGAAGGCGAGGTCATCGATCGGGGGGGCTGGAGGGCGGAAAGGCCCGCGGGCGGCGCCGGTGGCGGCAGCGGGGAGACGAATTATAGGGACCGGGCGCCCTGGTTGGACGCGCGGGCGCGAGCGGCGACCCCCGTCAGGTCAGGTCGAGGGCCTCGACCGCCTCGCGCACCAGGGCCGGCCCGCGGTACACGAGCCCCGTGTAGACCTGCACCAGCGATGCGCCCGCCTCGCGTTTCTCGCGGGCGTCGGCACCCGAGAGGATGCCGCCCACGCCCACGAGCGCCACCCGGTCGCCTAGGGCTGCGTGCAGGCGCCGCAGCACCGCCGTGGAGCGGGCGCGCAGCGGTGCGCCCGAAAGCCCGCCGGCCTCGCCCGCGTGGCGCAGCCCCTCCACCCCTTCCCGCGACAGGGTGGTGTTGGTGGCGATCACCGCGTCCACGCGGTGGCGCAGGCAGGCATCGGCGGCCGCCTCGATGGCCGCCTCGTCGAGGTCGGGGGCGAACTTCACGGCCAGCGGCACCCGCCGGCCGCTTCGGGCGTCCAGCGCGTCGCGCTCCGCCACCACGGCGGCGAGCAGCGCGTCGAGGGCGTCGCCCGCCTGCAGCGCGCGCAGGTTGGCGGTGTTGGGCGAGGAGATGTTCACCGTGACGTAGTCGGCGTGGGCGTGCACCTTGCGCAGGCAGGCCAGGTAGTCGTCGGCGGCGCGCTCGATGGGCGTGTCGAAGTTCTTGCCGATGTTGATGCCCAGCACGCCGCGATAGCGCCGGCCGGCCACGTTGGCCACGAGGGCATCCACGCCGAGGTTGTTGAAGCCGAAGCGGTTGATCACGGCCCGCGCGGCGGGCAGCCGGAACAGGCGCGGGCGCGGGTTGCCCGGCTGCGGGCGCGGCGTGACCGTGCCCACCTCGATGAAGCCGAAGCCGAAGCTCGCCAGCGCGTCGACGAAGGCGCCGTTCTTGTCCAGGCCGGCGGCAAGGCCGACGGCGTTGGGGAAGTCGAGCCCCATGGCGCGCACGGCACGGCCGGGCAGCGGCTGCGGTGCGCGCGTCAGCCCGAGGCGGCGGGCCGTCGCGAGCGCGCGCAGGGCGAGGTCGTGGGAGCGCTCGCCGTCCAGCCGGAACAGCAGCGGCTGCGCCAGGGCGTACAGCAAGGGATCAGCGTCCGGTGAAGCGGCCCGGACGCCGCTCGAGGAAGGCGCGCAGGCCCTCCCGGGCGTCTTCGCTGGCGAGCAGCGGCAGCATGTCGGGCATGAGGCGCGCGATTGCGGCCGCCTCGGCAGGATCGCGCTGCAGCCGAGCCGAGCGCAGCGTGGCCAGCACGGCCAGCGGTGCCTGGGCGGCGATGGTCTCGGCGATGCGCAGTGCCGCGTCGAACTGCTGGCCGTGGGGCACCACCGACTGCACCAGTCCGATGCGCAGCGCCTCGGCGGCGTCGAAGGTCTCGCCCGTCAGCAGCCAGCGCATGGCATTGCCCCAGCCCGCCTCCTGCACCAGCCGGATGGTCGCCCCGCCGATGGGATAGATGCCGCGCGCCACCTCGATCTGGGCGAAGCGGGTGCTGTCGGCTGCCACGCGCACGTCCGCGGCCAGCAGGAGCTCGATGCCCAGGGTGTAGCAGTATCCCTGCACCGCCATCACCAGCGGCGTGGTGCGCGCGCGCCCGGGATCGAGGCCGCAGGGATCGAGCCCGCCCTCGGGCAGCGGCGCGGCATGTCCCTCGCGGAAATGGGGCATCCACTGGGGCAGGTCGATGCCGCCGGTGAAGTGCTCGCCGTGGGCGAACAGCAGGGTGCAGCGCACCTCGGGATCGCGGTCGGCCGCGCCGAGCGCCGCGGACAGCGC
>CAZXJW010000136.1:0-2017 GCA_964641005.1 uncultured Rhodocyclaceae bacterium | reverse complement strand
AAGGCGTTGCGTTTCGCAACCCGGTTCAGGCCGAGGCACAGCACCGCACCGCGGCGCTCGACGGTGAGCGGGCCGGCCCCCGGGGCGGCTTCGGTCAAGGCGCGGGCCGGCCGTCGCGGTCGAGCGCCCGCCAGCGGCCGTCGATGAGCCCTTCCATCGGCTGGAAGTTCACCTTGTAGGCCATCTTGCGGCTCTCGTGGATCCAGTAGCCCAGGTACAGGTGCGGCAGGCCGAACTCGCGGCACAGGCCCGCCTGCCAGAGCACGTTGTAGGTGCCCAGGCTCGCCCCGGGCAGGTCGGGCTCGAAGAAGGTGTAGACCGAGGACAGCCCGTCCTCGAGGCGGTCGATGATGCTCACCATGCGCAGCACGCCGTCCTCGCGGAACTCCACCAGACTGGAACGCACGTTGCTCTGCAGGAGGAAGTGGCGGTACTGCTCGCGCGAGTCGTGGTCCATGCCGCCGCCGAAATGGCGCGCGGACTGGTAGCGCAGGTACAGGGCGTAGTGCTCGGGGCTGTACTTGAGGTCGAGCAGGCGGGTCTCGAGGCGGGCGTGGCGCTGGGCCGAGCGGCGCTGCGAGCGGTTGGGAACGAAGCCGTCCACGAGGATGCGCACCGGGACGCAGGCGCGGCAGTTGTCGCAGTAGGGGCGATAGGTGAAGGCGCCGCTGCGGCGGAAGCCCGCGCGCACCAGTTCGCTGTAGACGTGGGTGTCGATGGCGTGGCTGGGCGTGGCCACCTGGGAGCGTGCCAGGCGGTCGGACAGGTAGCTGCACGGGTAGGGCGCAGTCGCGTAGAACTGCAGCACCGAGAACGGCAGGTCGTTCAGCTGGGTCATTGGTGGGCAGCCGGAGTCCAAGGCTCCACGGGCGCGCGGTAGTGTATCAATTCCGTCACCCGGCGCGCGAATTCCCGGCGGGGGATCTCCCGCGCACCCAGCGAGGCCAGGTGGGCGGTGGACATCTGGCAGTCGATCATGCCGAAGCCGTCGGCCTGCAGCGCCCGGGCGAGGTGCACCAGCGCCACCTTAGAGGCGTCGCGGGCGCGGCTGAACATGGACTCGCCGAAGAACATCCGCCCCATGGCCACCCCGTACAGCCCGCCCGCCAGCTCGCCGTCCATCCAGGTCTCCACGCTGTGGGCCCATCCCAGTTCGTGCAGGCGGCAGTAGGCCTCGATCATCTCGGGAACGATCCACGTGCCGGCCTGGCCGTCGCGCGGCGCGGCGCAGGCTTCCATGACCGCGCGGAACGCCGTGTCGAAACGCACGGTGTGCGGACGGTTGCGCATAACTTTCTGCAGCGAGCGCGTGACACGGATCGCGCCGGGTTCGAGGACCATGCGCGGATCGGGGCTCCACCACAGAATCGGCTCGCCCGGGCCGTACCAGGGAAAGATGCCGCGCGAGTAGGCGTCCAGCAGGCGGGCCGGCGAGAGGTCGGCGCCGGCGGCGAGCAGGCCGTTGGGGCGCCGCAGCGCCCGCTCCACCGGCGGGAACGGATCCGCCGGGCCCAGCAGCGGGATCACCCGGCGCGGGGACTCAGGGCGCGCGGCTGATCAGGCCGCAGGCGAGGCGCGGGCCCGAATTGCCGGACGGCTGGGTGGTGAGATCGTCGGGCTTGGCGTGCACGATCAGCGAGCGTCCGACCACCGAGGCCGGGTCGCTGCCCAGGCTGATGCCCATGACGCGGATCTCGAAGCTCGCGACGCCCTTGGCATCGGCGGTGATGTTGCCGAGGTCGCCGCCGTGGCGCTTGTCACCCATGGGTCCGCCGTGGGCTTTCGAGCCCGACGGGTCGAAATGCGGTCCCGCGCTCGCACCGTCCGGCGCGGAGCAGTCGCCCTTCTCGTGCACGTGGAAGCCGTGCGGGCCGGGCGAGAGGCCCGTGACCTTGCCGCTCACGACCACTTCGCCGTCGCGCTGGACCAGCTTGACGCTGCCCTGGACCTGGCTGCCCTTGGTGGGCAGCAGGTTCGCCGTGGCGGTGGGCGCCGGTGTGACGAGGCTCTTCACCTG
>CAZXJW010000135.1:0-8342 GCA_964641005.1 uncultured Rhodocyclaceae bacterium | reverse complement strand
ATCTTGCGCAGGTTCTTGCGCACGTTGCGCGGCAGCCAGTCGGCCTGGCGCAGCTCGTCGAGGATGGAGCCGCGGATGCGCTGGATGGCGTAGGTCTCGAACTGCGCACCCTGGGTGTCGTCGAAGTTCTTCGCGGCGTCCAGCAGGCCGATCAGGCCGGCCTGGATGAGATCGTCAACCTCCACGCTGGCCGGCAGCTTGGCCATGAAGTGATAGGCGATGCGCTTCACCAGCGGCGCGAGCTCGTTGACGATGGCGTCGACGTCGCGGTTGGCGAGGGAGGTGGCGTTGACCATGCGGGGATGCTTCAGTGATCGCCGTCGAGGGCGGCGATGCGGCTGGCCTGCACGAGGCGCTGCACGAAGCCGCCGAAACCATCCTCGCCGGCGTAGGGCCAGTTCGCCACGGTCTCGGCCAGGTCGCGGAACGCCTGGGCGGCCGAGGACTCGGGGAAGGCGCCGATCACCGGCTGGTGCAGGCGCTCGGCCTTGCGAACGGCCTCGTCCTCGGGAATCCAGCCGAGCCAGCGCAGCTCGAGGCCGAGATAGCGCGCCGCGGTGCCCTGCAGGTTCGCGAAGATCGCCTCGGCGCGACCGCGGTCGCGCACTCGGTTCACCACCACGTGGCAGCGGCGGCGCGCGAAGTCCCAGGTGAGGCGCTTCATGAGCGCGTACGCCTCGGTGATGGCATCGGCGGCGCCGGAAACCACCACCACGATCTCGCCGGCGGCGAGCGCGGCACGCGGCACCGGGACGCCGCCTGCGGCCGGCGCATCGGCGATCAGCAGGTCGGGTGCCGGATCGAGCTCGGCGAAGGCTCGCGAGAGCCGCGTCTCCTCCTCGATCGGCAGCCGGGCGAGCAGGCGCATGCCCCGGGCCGCGGCCACGAAGCGCACGCCCTCGGGGCCGTCCACGAGGACCTCCGCGAGCTGGCGGTCGCGCTCCACCACGGCGGCGAGATCGTGCTCGGGATGGAGCCCGAAGCGCGCCGCCACCCCGCGCCCGGCACCCTCGTCGAGCACGCACACGCGGCTGCCCCGGCGCGCCAGCGCGAAGGCGGCATTGGCGGCGACGGTGGCGCGACCGCTGGCGCTGGCGCCCGCGGTGAAGGTGATGCTGCGCACCGCACCGGCACCGAGCAGTCGGCGCAGGCCCGTGGCCTGGTCGAGCGCGAGTTCCGTCAAGGGGCAACCCCGGTGCGCGCACGCGCGCCGGCGCGGCCCGCCGCCGCCAGGGGCACGTCCTCGGCGGCCAGCCGAAACGGACCGTCCGGCGCCTCGCCGCGGAAAGCGCGCTCCACGAGATAGAGCGGATTGGCGAGGTGCAGGTCCTCGGGCACGCGCTGGCCGTTGGCCACGTAGTGCAGCGGAAGTGCGGCGCGCGCCACCACGTCGAGGGCGGCACCGAGGGTGAGGGCCTCGTCCACCTTGGTGAGCACGCAGCCCGCCAGGCCGTCGGCACGGTAGCGCTGCACCGTGTCCTCGAGCGCCTCGCCCTGGGCCACGGCGGACAGCAGCAGCAGCCGCTGCACCGGCTTGCCCTGGCCGGCGAGCAGGGCGGCCTGCTCGGCCACGCGCCGGTCGCGCTGGCTCATGCCCACGGTGTCGATGAGCACGAGGTGCCGGCCGTGCAGCTCGGCGAGGGTGGCGGCGAGATCGCGCTCGTCGCGCGCCACGAACACGGGCACGCCGAGGATCTTGCCGTAGATGCGCAGCTGGTCCACCGCGCCGATCCGGTAGCTGTCGGTGGTGACCAGGGCGACGCGCGAGGCGCCATGCTGCAGCGTGCAGCTGGCCGCGAGCTTGGCCACGGTGGTGGTCTTGCCCACGCCGGTGGGGCCCACCAGCGCGTAGACCCCGCCGCGCGAGACCAGGTCGTCGCCCGCGCGCACGCAGCGCAGGTTGGCCGTGAGCACGCCCTTGACCCAGCGCATCACCTGCATGCCGCGCAGGTCCGCAGGCAGCCGCGAGGCGAGCGCGCGGGCGAAGCGCGCCCCGAAGCCACGCGCGAGCAGCACGCGCACCAGTTCGACCTGGGTCGGCGAGCTGCGGGTGAGTTCCTTCCAGGCGAACCCGGCGAGCTGCGACTCCACCATGCCGCGCAGCTGGCGAACCTCGGAGAGGATGTCCTGGGTGGTGACCGGATCGAAGGGTGCGCCCGTCGGTGCTGCGCCCGGGGACGGCGAGGGCGCGGCGGTGGAGACCACCGTGGCCATGTCCTGTTCCGCCACGGCCATGATCTCCACTCCGCCGGAAACCTGGCGATTGGAGAGGATCAGGGCATCTGCGCCAAGGGCGTCACGAACCAGGCGCAGGGCCTCGCGGGTTCCGGGGGCGAAGAACTTGCGGACCACCATGGCCGTTCAGGCACGGATCCGGCAGGGCCCGGCCATCAGGCCCGTCCTCCAAGGACCGCGACGACGCGGATGGAGCGGCCGTCGGGTATCTCGGCGTGCGAGAGGACCTTCAGCTGGGGGGATGCGCGGCGCAGGAAACGCGACAGCAGGGATCGCAGCGGAGCCGGCACCATGAGCACCGAGGGCTGCCCGACGGCCTCCTGGTCCTGCACCAGCTTGCTCGCCTGTTTCAACAGGTTCTCCGCGAGATTCGGTTCAAGGCCGGCGCCCTCCGGTCCCCTCGCTTGGGCGGCCTGCATCAGCACCTGCTCGAGGTCGGGATCGAGTGCTATCACCTGCAGTTCACCTGCCCCCGGCTGGATGCCGGCGATGATAGCACGCGACAACGCGACCCTCACCGCCGCCGTGAGCTCGTCGGGGTCCTGCGTGCGCGGCGCGTGCTCCACCAGCGTCTCGAGGATGGTGCGCATGTCGCGCACGTGCACGCCTTCGCCGAGCAGGTTGCCGAGCACCTTCTGCACCACCGCCACGGTGAGCTGCTTGGGCACGAGGTCTTCCACCAGCCTGGGCGCGTCCTTGCCCACGTGGTCGAGCAGCGCCTGGACTTCCTCGCGCCCGAGCAGTTCCGCGGCGTGTGCCTGGATGATGCTCGAAAGATGGGTGGCGATGACCGTGGCAGCGTCCACCACGGTGTAACCCAGCGAGATGGCCTGCTCGCGGTTGTCCGCGTTCACCCAGACCGCCGGCAGCCCGAAGGCGGGATCGCGGGTGGCCGTGCCGGGAACGGGACCGAGGGCCCGGCCCGGGTTGATCGCGAGGTACTGGCCAACCACAACGTCCCCCGCGCCCGCCTCCACCCCCTTGAGAGTGATGCGATAGCCGTTGGGCTTGAGCTCGAGGTTGTCGCGGATGTGCACCGCCGGGACCAGGAAGCCCATCTCCTGCGCGATCTTCTTGCGGATGCCGCGGATGCGCCGAAGCAGGTCGCCGTCCTGGTTTCGGTCCACCAGCGGCACGAGACGGAAGCCCACCTCGAGCCCGAGCACGTCCACGGCCGGAACGTCCTGCCAGCCGATCTCGGTGCTCTCGGGAGCCGGCGGGGGCGGCGGGGGCGGCGCCTCGGGTTCGCGCACGCCGCGGTCCACCAGGTAGCCGGCGCCCGCGAGCGCGGCGGACATGAGCAGGAAGGCCAGGTGGGGCATGCCCGGTATGACCCCCAGCAGCGCCAGGATCGACGCCGTGATGTAGAGCACCTGCGGGCGGGTGAACAGCTGCGACACCAGCTGCTGGGACAGGTCCTCGTCCGTGGCCACCCGGCTCACCACGATGCCGGCGGCGGTGGAGATGATGAGGGAGGGAATCTGCGCCACCAGGCCGTCGCCGATGGTGAGCAGCGTGTAGGTCTCCGCGGCGGCGCCGAAGCCCAGCCCGTGCTGGGACATGCCGATCACCAGCCCGCCGAGGATGTTGATGATGGTGATGATGATCCCGGCGATGGCGTCGCCGCGCACGAACTTGCTCGCGCCGTCCATGGAGCCGTAGAAGTCGGCCTCCTGGGAGATCAGCGTGCGGCGCTTGCGCGCCTCCTCCTCGCCGATCAGGCCGGCGTTGAGGTCGGCGTCGATGGCCATCTGCTTGCCGGGCATGGCATCCAGGGTGAAGCGCGCCGACACCTCGGCGATGCGCCCCGCGCCCTTGGTGATGACCACGAAGTTGATCACCACCAGTATCACGAACACCACCACGCCCACGGCGTAGTTGCCGCCGATCAGGAAGCTGCCGAAGGCCTCGATCACCTTGCCCGCCGCCTCGGGGCCGGTGTGGCCCTCGAGCAGCACGATTCGCGTGGAGGCCACGTTCAGCGACAGGCGCAGCAGCGTGGTCACCAGCAGCACCGTGGGGAACACCGAGAAGTCCAGCGGCTGGCGAGCGAACAGCGCCACCAGCAGCACGATCATGGACACCGCGATGTTGAAGGTGAACAGCAGGTCCAGCAGGATGGTGGGCAGCGGCAGCGTCATCATCCCCAGCACGAGGATGATCAGCAGCGGCCCGGCCAGCGTGGTGGCCGAGAACAGGCGCGCGGGCGCTGCGGCGGGGGACTCGGCCATGACGTTCAGGCGGCCTCGCCGGCGCCCTCGTCGAGGGCGGGATCGAGCTCAGGCGGCACCGGCACGTCCGAAGGCGGTTCGGGACGCTCGCCGCCGGCCATCTCGAAGCGCTCCAGCTGGTAGACGTATGCGAGCACCTCCGCCACGGCGGTGTACAGCGGCGCGGGAATCTCCCGTCCGAGCTCGGCATGGGCGTGCAGCGCCCGCGCGAGCGGCGGGACCCGCACCACCGGCACGCCGTTCTCGCGCGCGATGTCCGTGATGCGCGCGGCCAGCAGTGCCGAACCCTTCGCCACCACCGTGGGTGCCCGCATGGCGGCTTCCCGGTAGCGCAGCGCCACGGCGAACTCCGTGGGGTTCACCACCACCACGTCGGCCTTGGGAACCTCGGCCATCATGCGCCGCCGCGCGGCCTCGCGCTGCAGCTGGCGGATGCGGCCCTTGATCATCGGGTCGCCCTCGGTCTCCTTCATCTCCTGGCGCACTTCTTCCTTGGTCATGCGCAGCTGCTTGCGGTGCTCCCAGATCTGGAAGGGAACGTCGATCGCCACGATCAGTGCCAGCGCGCCGGTGGCCACCAGGAAGGAGAAGCCCAGCATCTGCCCGAGATGCGCGAGCGCCGGCCGGGGCGCCTCGGAGGCGAGACCCACCATGGGAGCGATCTCGTCCATCATGACCCAGACCACGGCGGCGCCCACCACCGTCGCCTTGAGCAGGGCCTTCACCAGTTCAACCGCGCCGTGGGCGGAGAAGATCCGCTTCAGGCCGCTGGCCGGGTTGAGCCGCGAGGCCTGGGGCGTGACCGCCTCGCCGCTCACCAGCCAGCCGCTGACCAGCATCGGCGCGACCAGGGCCACCGCCACCACCACCGCCAGCAGCGGCGCGAATGCAAGCAGCGCCTCGAGCGAGAGCTCGTAGAGCCGTGCGCCCATGCGATCGGGGCGGAAGGCGCTGTCGCGGTCGAGCGTGAGGCCGGCGGCCATGATGGTTTCGAGGCGGGCGGCGAAGGACCCGCCGAAGAGGTACAGCGATCCGCCCGCGGCCAGCAGCACCGCGAAGGTGGTGAGTTCGGGAGACCGCGGAACCTGGCCCTTCTCGCGCGCTTCCTCGAGCCGTTTGGGAGTTGGCGGCTCTGTGCGTTCGAGGTCGCTGTCTTCGGCCATGGACGGTCGACGGGATGCGCGTCGGCAGCGTTGTTCGGGGTCGAAACGAGTGTAGCACGCGACCCGCGCACGGCCCCGCGACGCGCCACCGGCACGACGGTTGCTACGGGAGCAGTGCCATAATCGTTGCGCACCCTGCCCCGGAGCCCGTCATGACCCGCATCTCCACCAGCCTCGTCGCCGCCCTGCTGCTCGGTCCCGCCTGTGCCACGGCCCAGGACCTGAAGCGCAACTACTACGACAGCTACCTCGGCATCGGCTCCGGCCAGGCCAGCCTTCGCTCGTACTGCGACGACATCGGCTCGGTTGCCGGATTCAACGGCACCTGCGACGACTCCAGCACCGGAGTGAAGGTGTTCGGCGGCTACAAGTTCAACCGCTACGGCGGCGTCGAGATCGGCTACACCAACTTCGGAGAGGGGCGCGCAGACGGCACCCTGTTCGGCACCCCGGTGATCGGGCGCTGGAAGGGTTACGGCATCGACCTGAGCGCCATCGGCACCCTGCCCCTGGGCGAGAGCTTCGAACTGTTCGCCAAGGGCGGCCTGGTGTTCTGGGACGTCAAGTCCACCACCCTGTCCACCGCTTCCGGCGAGGTCAACGATCGTGGCTTCTCCGGCGTCGTGGGCGCGGGCGGCACGTGGTGGTTCCTTCCCCAGGTGGGCCTGCGGCTCCAGTACGAGCGCTTCCAGAAGATCGGCGACGGGTCCGTCCAGGTCCAGACCAACATCGACTTCGCGTCGGTGAACGTGGTGGGACGCTTCTGAGCACCCATCCCGCCGGGCGTCCTGTCCGCGGGGTTGACAAAATGTTCTAACGCGAACAATATCGTTCGCGTTAGAACTGATTGCGGGCGGTGGTGTCCATGCCGGATACCGCTCAAGGCCCGTCCCATTCCATGTCCGCTCCCTTCCTGCGCACGCTGCGCAGCCTCGCCACTGCCTACCAGGCCTTCGAAGCCTATGGTGCGGCGCACGTGCGCACCCTCGGCCTGACGGCACCGCAATTCGACGTGGTGGCCACGCTTGGCAACACGCCCGGAATGGGCTGCCGGGAGCTGGGCGAACGCACGCTCATCACCAAGGGCACCCTGACCGGCGTGCTCGACCGCCTCGAGGCCCGCGGGCTGATCACCCGCACCCCGGGCGAGGAAGACCGCCGCAGCGTGTTCGTGCGCCTGACTGCGGAGGGCGACGCACTGTTCCGCCGGGTGTTCCCCGAACACGTGCGCTATCTCCAGGAAGCCTTCGCCGGATTCACCCAGGACGAACTGGACGAACTGCGCGCCCTGCTCGAACGCCTGTCGGCGCGCTTCGAGGCGGCCCACGGCGATGCGAGGCCGGCCACCCCGAAGGAGCGCATGATCGCCGCCGCGCGCGCCACGCCGGAGCCCCAGGCATGAGCGCCGCCCCGGTGCGCTACACCCGAGTGGCCATCGGCCTTCACTGGCTGATCGCGATCGCCATCCTCGCGAACCTGGCGCTGGGGCTGGTGATGACCGAGATGGCCATGAGCCCCCAGAAGCTTCGCTTCTACTCGTACCACAAGTGGCTCGGGGTGAGCGTGTTCGTGCTGGTGCTGGCGCGCATCGCCTGGCGCATCGGGCATCGCGCCCCGCCGGCGCCGCCCGGCATGCGCGGCTGGGAGCGCACCGCCGCCGGCGTGGCCCACCTGATGCTGTATGCGCTCACGCTGGCCGTACCGCTGACAGGCTGGCTGTTCAGCTCCGCGAAGGGATTCCAGACGGTCTGGTTCGGCCTGCTGCCGATTCCCGACCTGCTCGGCAAGGACCCGCTGCTCGCCGACCTGCTGGTGTCCTTCCACCGCAACCTCAACTACATGATGGCCGCGCTGGTGCTGCTGCACGCGGGCGCGGCGCTCAAGCACCACTTCGTCTCCCGCGACGACGTGCTCGCCCGCATGCTGCCCTTCGTCCGCCGCGCCTGAGGCGTGCGCGTTGATGGCCCGAGAATCCCCGATCAAGGAGAACCCGATGAATCGTCCGTACAGGCTGTCCGCCCTCGCGGCGCTCGCCCTGGCAGCCTCCGCCGCCCAGGCCAATCCCCTCGCGGTGGACCTGGCCAGGAGCCAGGTGGTGTTCGTGTCGAAGCAGATGAACGTTCCGGTGGAGGGCCGCTTCAAGCGCTTCGCGGTGCAGATCGAGTTCGACGCGAAGAAGCCCGAGGCCGCGAAGGCGACGCTCGACATCGACACCGCCAGCATCGATGCCGGCAGCGCGGAGGCCACTGCCGAGGTGATCCGCAAGCCGTGGCTGCACACCACCCAGTTCCCGAAGGCCACCTTCGTGTCCAGCGCGGTGAAGGCCCTCGGCGGCGAGCGCTACGAGGTCACGGGCCAGATGACCATCAAGGGCAAGACGCTTCCGCTCACGGCGCCGTTCACGGTCAAGAACCAGGGGGGCGTCCAGCTGTTCGAGGGCGCGCTGGTGCTCAAGCGCCTCGACTTCGGCATCGGGGACGGCCCCTGGAACGACCCCGACACGGTCGCCAACGAAGTGCAGATCCGTTTCCGGTTCGCCGCGAAGTGACGCGGCGTCCGCCCCCGGCAGCACCCATCCTTCCCCTCAGGAGATCCGCATGAAAGCCAAGCTCGTCCTCGCCACCCTCGCCCTCGCCGCGGCGCCCGCCTTCGCGGCGCCCGAGAGCTACACCATCGACTCGCGCCACACCTTCCCCGTGTTCGAGGTGAGCCA
>CAZXJW010000134.1:1998-8456 GCA_964641005.1 uncultured Rhodocyclaceae bacterium | reverse complement strand
GTCCACGCCCCGCGGCGAGACCGAGCTCGAGCGCACCACCGACGTGACCTCCACCCCCATCGTGGAGGACGGCAGGGTGTGCGCCGTGGCCTTCCAGGGACGCATCGGATGCTTCGACGCCCAGAAGGGCACCCTGATCTGGGCGCGCAACGCATCGAGCGTGGGCGATCTCGGCGCCGACGACCGGTTCTTCTACTTCGTGGATGAGTCCAGCCACCTGCACGCCATCGACCGCGACAGCGGCGCCACCCTGTGGAAGCAGACCGCGCTGTCCTACCGGAGCCTCGGCGCGCCGGCGGCCACGGGTCGCTTCGTTGCGGTGGGCGACTTCGACGGCTACCTGCACTTCTTCGACCGGGAGGACGGCACCCCGGTGGCGCGAATCTCCACCGACGGCGGCCAGATCTCGGCACAGCCCCTGGTGGTGGGCGAGGGCAACCTGCTGGTGCAGACCCGCGAAGGCACGCTCTACGCCGTGACGGTGCGCTGATCGCCCGCCCGCGCCAGCCCGGGGTGATGCCGTGAAGCCGACCGTGGTCCTGGTGGGCCGGCCCAACGTGGGCAAGTCCACGCTGTTCAACCGGCTCACGCGCAGCCGCGACGCCATCGTCCACGACCTGCCCGGGCTCACCCGCGACCGGCACTATGGCCAGGGGCGCCTCGGCGGCAAGCCCTACATCGTGGTGGACACGGGCGGCCTCGAGGGGTCCGCGAAGGACGGGATCCTCCACGAGATGGCCCGGCAGACCATGCAGGCCGTGGACGAGGCCGACGCGGTGGTCATGCTGGTGGATGCCCGTCAGGGCCTCACGCCGCACGACCGAACCGTGGCCGAGCGCCTGCGGCGCACCGGGCGCACGCTCTGGCTGGCGGTCAACAAGGCCGAGGGCATCCCCTCGGCCTCCGCGGCTGCGGAATTCCACGAGCTCGGACTCGGCGATCCGCTGCCCATCTCGGCCGCCCACGGCGAAGGGGTGCGCGAGCTGATGGAACACGTGCTCGCCCACGTGCCCGACTTGGAGGAGGAGGAGCCCGATCCGGGCCGGCATCCGCGCATCGCCGTGGTGGGGCGTCCCAACGTGGGCAAGTCCACGCTGGTCAACGCCCTCGTGGGCGAGGAGCGCGTGATCGCCTTCGACCAGCCGGGCACCACGCGCGACAGCATCGACGTGGAGTTCCAGCGCGACGGCCGCACCTACACGCTGGTGGACACGGCCGGGGTGCGGCGCCGCGGGCGGGTGGAGGCCGCGGTGGAGAAGTTCTCGGTGCTCAAGACGCTCCAGTCCATCGAGCAGGCCAACGTGGTCATCCTGGTGCTGGACGCCCGCCAGGACATCTCCGACCAGGACGCCCACCTGGCAGGCTTCGTCCTGGAGGCCGGCCGGGCCCTGGTGGTGGCCATCAACAAGTGGGATGGCCTGGAAGCCGACGCGCGCGAACGCATCAAGCGCGACTATGCCCGCAAGCTCAACTTCCTCGACTTCGCCCGGGTCCACCACGTCTCGGCGCTGCGCGGCAGCGGGCTCGGGTCGCTGCTGCGTTCGGCCGACGCCGCCTATGCCGCCGCCATGGCGAAGCTGTCCACCCCCAAGCTCACCCGGGTGCTGCTGGACGCGGTGGCCGGCCAGGCGCCGCCGCGCGCGGGCCTGTCCCGGCCGAAGCTGCGCTACGCCCACCAGGGCGGCTCCAACCCGCCCGTCATCGTGATCCACGGCAACGCCCTGGACCAGGTGCCCGACAGCTACCGGCGCTACCTCGAGCGGCGTTTCATCGACAGCTTCGGGCTGGTGGGAACTCCCCTGAGAATCCAGTTTCGAACCAGCCGCAACCCGTTCGCGGAAAAGGCCTCCTGAACCCTCGGTCTTGCCTCCGTGGCAGCGGTGTGGTAGCACGTGGCGATTTCCGGTATCGTCCGGCGGCAGCCCCCGCGGATGGAGACACGCGGGCGCGCCCATGGCGCGGGGCATTCCGATACCAACAAGGAGTCACCGATGAGCGGCAAAGGGCAGTTGCTACAAGACCCGTTCCTGAACACGCTTCGCAAGGAACACGTTCCCGTGTCCATCTATCTGGTCAACGGCATCAAGCTGCAGGGCCAGATCGAGTCCTTCGACCAGTACGTGGTCCTGCTGAAGAACACCGTCACGCAGATGGTCTACAAGCACGCCATCTCCACCGTGGTGCCCGCGCGCCCGGTGACCTTCGCGGTCGAAAGCACCCCTGAAAACTGATTGCGGCTCCATGCGCCGGGCATTGCGCCCGGTTGCCACGCGCCCCGGCCCGTCATGGTCGGCGTAGCGGTCGACCGCCACCGCGGCGGCGATCGCGCGGTGCTGGTCAGCCTCATGAACGGCGAGCCCGAGGGCGCCGAGGCCACGGCCGAACTGCGCGAACTGGTGCGCAGTGCCGGCGTGCAGGCGGTGGCCGAGATCCACGGCCGCTCCCAGCATCCGGACCCCTCCACCTTCGCGGGCAGCGGCAAGGTGCGCGAGGTGGCCGATGCGGTGGCCGCGAGCGGCGCGGTGGTGGTGATCTTCAACCACGAGCTCTCCCCCGCCCAGCAGCGCAACCTCGAGAAGGCCCTGGACTGCCGGGTCATCGACCGCACCAGCCTGATCCTCGACATCTTCGCCCAGCGCGCCCGCAGCCACGAGGGCAAGCTGCAGGTGGAACTCGCCCAGCTCGAGCACCTCGCCACCCGGCTGGTGCGCGGCTGGACCCACCTGGAGCGGCAGAAGGGCGGCATCGGCCTGCGCGGCCCCGGTGAGACCCAGCTCGAGACCGACCGCCGGCTGCTGGGCAAGCGCGTCAAGGTGCTCAAGGACAAGCTCGAGCGGCTGCAGAGGCAGCGACACGTCCAGCGTCGCGCCCGCGGACGCAACCGGGTGCCCTCCGTGTCCCTGGTGGGCTACACCAACGCCGGCAAGTCCACGCTGTTCAACACCCTCACCAAGGCCGGTGCCTACGCCGCCGACCAGCTGTTCGCCACCCTGGACACCACGTCGCGGCGCATCTACACGCCTTCCGGCCCGGTGATCCTGTCCGACACGGTGGGCTTCATCCGGCACCTGCCCCACACCCTGGTGGAGGCCTTCCGCGCCACGCTCGACGAGACCGCGGGCGCCGACCTGCTGCTGCACGTGGTGGACGCCTCCAGCCCCGACCGCGATGCCCAGGCCCGCGAGGTGGACAAGGTGCTCGAGGAGATCGGCGCAGGCGCGGTTCCCCGCATCCTGGTGTTCAACAAGATCGACCTCTGCGGCATTGCGCCGGGGGAAGAGCGCGACGAGCATGGTAAGATCGCGCGCATTCGACTGAGCGCCGTGACCGGCGCCGGCGTCGACCACCTCAGGGCTGCGCTGGAGCAGCTCGCCGCGCCCGACCCCGCGGCCGGTGCGGCCGACGGCCGGCTCGAGGCGGCCTGAGGCCCTGTCGAACCCCGCGCACCCGCAACACCGCGAATTCCCGATTGTCCCGATCCTCCGGATTCCCCCGTACTTCCCGATTCCCAGATCCATACAGGAACCCGACTGAATGTCATTGAACGATCCCCAGTGGGGTGGGCGCAGGCGCGGTGACGGCCCGCCCGACCTCGACGAGATCTGGGCGCGCTTCAACCAGAAGCTCGCGGGCCTGTTCGGCGGCCGCAAGGGCGGCGGTCCCGGCCAGCCGGGCGAGGGTTCCGGCGGCGCGCCGAAGCTCGGCGGCGCCGGATTGCTGCTCGCCCTGGTGGTGCTGGTGTGGCTCGCCAGCGGCTTCTACATCGTCCCGGAAGGCCAGGCCGGCGTGGTGCTTCGCTTCGGCAAGCACGTGGAGACCACCCGGCCGGGCCCGCGCTGGCACCTGCCCTACCCGGTGGAGTCCGCGGAGGTGGTGAACGTGGCCGGGGTGCGCACCATCGAGGTGGGCTACCGTGGCGACGTGCGCTCCAAGAGCCCCACCGAGTCGCTGATGCTCACCGAGGACGAGAACATCGTCGACGTGCAGTTCGCCGTGCAGTACCTGCTCAAGTCGCCCGAGGACTTCCTGTTCAAGAACCGCGATCCCGAGCCGGCCGTGAAGCAGGTGGCCGAGTCGGCCATCCGCGAGATCGTGGGCCGCAGCAAGATGGACGCGGTGCTCTACGAGGATCGCGCCAAGATCACCGCCGACGCCCGCCGCCTCATGCAGCAGGTGCTCGACCGCTACGAGACCGGCATCCAGATCAACCAGGTCACCATGCAGAACGCCCAGCCGCCCGAGCAGGTCCAGGCATCCTTCGCCGACGCGGTGAAGGCCAACCAGGACCTCGAGCGCCAGAAGAACGAGGGCGAGGCCTACCGCAACGACGTGGTCCCCAAGGCCGAGGGCACGGCGTCCCGCCTCACCCAGGAGGCCGACGCCTACCGACAGCGCGTGATCGTCACCGCCGAGGGCGAGGCCGACCGCTTCCGCCGCATCCTCGCCGAGTACAGCCGCGCCCCCGGCGTCACCCGCGACCGCCTCTATCTCGACATGATGCAGACCGTCCTGAGCAACACCACCAAGGTGGTCGTGGACAGCAAGTCCGGCGGCAACATGCTGTTCCTGCCGCTGGACAAGCTCATGCAGATGACCGGCGCCGTCGCGGGCGGCTCGGTGGAGCAGGGCGCAGCCCGCGCCTCGGTGGCTTCCGAGCCCACGCCGCAGACGGCGGTGCCGCCGGCCGCGGCGGCGCCGGAGTCCCAGGCGCGATCGCGTGACGCATTCCGCACCCGTGAGCGGGAGGGTCGGCCATGATGAAGAACCTCGGCGCCGTGCTCGTCGGCGCGATCGTGGTGCTGGTGCTGGCCAGCCTGTCCATGTACACCGTGGACCAGCGCCAGAAGGCCATGGTGTTCCGCCTCGGCGAGATCGTGGCGGTGCGCGACGATCCCGGCCTGTACTTCAAGCTGCCGCTGGTGGACAACGTCTCGTACTTCGAGACGCGCATCATGACCATCGACTCGGACTCGCCCGACCTGTTCATCACGCGCGAGAAGAAGAACGTGCTGGTGGATTCGTTCGTGAAGTGGCGCATCGAGGACGTCAAGAAGTACTACGTCTCGGTGCAGGGCAACGAGGAGCGCGCCCGCGTGCGGCTCACGCAGAAGGTCAACGACAGCCTGCGCGACGAGTTCGGCAAGCGCACCATCACCGAGGTGGTGTCCGGCGAACGCGACAAGATCATGGAGGTCATGCGCGAACGCGCCGACGCAGACGCACGCGAGATCGGCGTGCGGGTGCTCGACGTGCGCCTCAAGCGCGTCGACCTGCCCGCCGAGGTGAGCGAGTCGGTCTACCGGCGCATGGAGGCCGAGCGCCAGCGCGTGGCCAAGGACCTGCGCTCGCGCGGCTTCGCCGAGTCGGAGAAGATCCGCGCCGACGCCGACAAGCAGCGCGAGGTGATCATCGCCAAGGCCTTCGCCGAGGCGCAGCGCATCAAGGGCGAGGGCGACGCCAAGGCCGCGGCCATCTATGCCCGTGCCTTCGAGGGCAATCCCGAGTTCTACGCGTTCTACCGCAGCCTCGAGGCCTATCGCCAGAGCTTCCGGAACAAGAGCGACGTGCTGGTGCTCGAGCCGAATTCCGAGTTCTTCAAGTACATGAAGGGGGCGGGCAAGCGCTGAGCGAACCCCGCTCGGACGCGCGCCCTGGGGGGGCCGTGAACAACGAGATCGTGTTGACGGCCGTGGCGCTCATGCTGGTGCTGGAGGGCTTGCTGCCGTTCCTGTTCCCCGGCGTCTGGCGCGAAGCGTTCCGCAATCTGACCGAGCTGACCGACGGCCAACTGCGCTTCATCGGGCTCACCGCAATGCTGGCGGGCCTGCTGCTGCTCGCACTGGTGCGCGGGGACTGAGGGCGTTCGGGTGAATTCGATGCACAACTGGCTCCTGCCCGAGCACGTCGAGGACCTGCTGCCCGCCGAGGCGAAGCGGGTGGAGGCGCTGCGGCGCGTGCTGCTCGACCTGTTCCGCGTGCGCGGCTACGAGCTGGTGATGCCGCCCATGCTCGAATACCTGGAATCCCTGCTGACCGGTACCGGGCACGACCTGGACCTCAGGACCTTCAAGCTGGTCGACCAGCTCTCCGGCCGCATGGTGGGCCTGCGCGCGGACATCACGCCGCAAGTGGCCCGTATCGATGCGCACCTGCTCAATCGGGAGGGCGTGACGCGGCTATGCTACTGCGGCACGGTGTTGCACGCGCTGCCGGCCGATCTCGGACGCACGCGGGAGCCGTTGCAGATCGGCGCCGAGCTCTACGGCCATGCCGGTGTCGAGAGCGATATCGAGATCCAGCGTCTGCTGCTCGACGCCTTGAGCGCGGCCGGCATTCGCGACCTGCATCTCGATCTGGGTCACGTGGGCCTGTTCCGGGCGCTCGTCACCCGGGCGAAACTCGATGCGGGCCTCGAATCGGAACTGTTCCAGGCGCTGCAGCGCAAGGACGTACCGTGG
>CAZXJW010000134.1:0-1986 GCA_964641005.1 uncultured Rhodocyclaceae bacterium | reverse complement strand
ATCCTTGCGCTGCCGCGCCTCTATGGCGAACCCGCCGTCCTCGACGAAGCCCGTGCCGTGCTGCCCGCCTGGCCCGAGGTGGTGCAGTGCCTCGAACAGCTGGGCACCATCGTGGCCGCGCTGCGTTCGCGCGTTGACACGCTGCTGGTGGATCTCGCGGAGTTGCGCGGCTATCACTATCACAGCGGCGTGGTGTTCGCGGCCTATGTCGCGGGTAGTGCCAATGCAGTGGGACAGGGCGGACGCTACGACGAAGTCGGCAAGGCCTTCGGTCGCGCGCGGCCGGCCACCGGCTTCAGCATGGACCTGCGGGAACTCGCGGCGCTGGCGCCAGCCCTGCCAACGCGCGGTGCGATACTCGCACCCTGGTCGGACTCGCCCGCCCTCGCGGGCGAGATCGAACGCCTGCGGGCTGCCGGCGAAGTCGTGATCGTGGATCTCCCGGGTCACGCGGCGGCGCGCGGCGAACTCGGATGCGATCGCGTGCTCGAGCAGCGCGACGGCAAATGGCAGGTCAGTGCCCTGCGCGGTTAGCGACGGGGGCCAAGTCAACGAAGGACGACGGTAGAGCATGGCACGCAACGTAGTGGTGATCGGCACCCAGTGGGGTGACGAAGGCAAGGGCAAGGTGGTCGATCTGCTGACCGACCAGACCGAAGGCGTGGTCCGCTTCCAGGGCGGGCACAACGCCGGGCATACGCTCGTGATCGGCGGCAAGAAGACGGTGCTGCACCTGATCCCGTCCGGCATCCTGCGCGACAGCGTGCGTTGCTACATCGGCAACGGCGTGGTGGTGTCGCCGCAGGCGTTGCTCGAAGAGATCGCGACTCTCGAAGCTGCGGGCGTCGACGTGACGGGCCGTCTCACCATCTCCGAGGCCTGTCCGCTGATCCTGCCGCACCACGCGGCACTCGATCAGGCACGCGAGCGTGCGAAGGGCGAAGGCAAGATCGGCACGACCGGACGCGGCATCGGGCCTGCCTACGAAGACAAGGTGGCGCGGCGCGCGATCCGGTTGCAAGACCTCTTCCACCGCGAGCGCTTCGCCGCGAAGCTGGGCGAAGTGCTGGACTTCCACAACTTCGTTCTCAAGAACTATTTCCAGGCCGAACCGGTGGATTTCCAGCGTGTGCTGGACGAGACGCTGGGTCTCGCCGAGCGCATCAAGCCGATGGTCGGCGATGTGCCGCGCCTGCTGTACGAAGCTTTCCGCAAGGGCCATCGCCTGCTGTTCGAAGGCGCGCAGGGCACTTTGCTCGATGTGGATCACGGCACCTATCCGTTCGTGACCTCCAGCAATTGCGTGGCCGGTGCGGCCGCCGCGGGCGCCGGCGTCGGCCCGCAGATGCTCGACTACGTGCTGGGCATCACCAAGGCATACACGACCCGCGTCGGTTCAGGGCCTTTCCCCACCGAGCTCTACGACGACGTGGGCAAACGCATCGCGAGCCGCGGCAACGAGTTCGGTGCAACCACGGGGCGACCGCGCCGCTGCGGCTGGTTCGATGCCGCGGCATTGCGTCGCTCGGTGCAGATCAATGGCGTATCGGGCCTGTGCGTCACCAAGCTCGACGTGCTGGACGGCATGGAGTCGCTGCAGGTGGGCGTGGGCTATCTCATGGACGGCGAGCGCTACGACATCCTGCCGGTCGGCGCCGAGGAACTGGCGCAGTGCGAGCCGGTCTACGAGGAAGTGCCGGGCTGGTCGCAGAGCACCGTGGGCGTGAAGCGCTACGAAGACCTGCCCGAGGCGGCCCGCAGCTACTTGAAGATGATCGAGCGCGTCGTCGGCGTGCCGATCGACATGATCTCCACGGGCCCGGACCGCGAAGAGACGATCATTCTGCGTCACCCGTTCGAGGTGTCGTAACTGTCGGCCGCCTGCTAAGAAAAACGGCGCCCCGATGGGGCGCCGTTTCCGGTCGTAAACTCTGGTGCCGAGAAGAGGACTCGAACCTCCACAGGGTTGCCCCCGCCAGGACCTGA
>CAZXJW010000133.1:0-8487 GCA_964641005.1 uncultured Rhodocyclaceae bacterium | reverse complement strand
CCGCCGCGCACGAAGGCGCTGTCGGTCATGATCTCCTGGTGCAGCGGGAGGTTGGTCTGGATGCCCTCCACCACCATCTCGGAGAGAGCGATGCGCATGCGCGCGATCGCCTGCTCGCGCGTGTCGCCATAGGTGATCACCTTGCCCACCAGCGAGTCGTAGTGGGGCGGCACCACGTAGTTGGCGAAGGCGTGGGAATCCACCCGCACGCCCGGACCTCCCGGCGCGTGCCAGGCCGTGACCCGGCCCGGCGAGGGCGTGAACTTGAACGGGTGCTCGGCATTGATGCGGCACTCGATGGAATGGCCCTTGAAGACCACGTCGCGCTGGCGGAACGGCAGCTTCTCGCCGGCGGCCACGCGGATCTGCATCTGGACGATGTCGATGCCGGTGATCATCTCGGAAACCGGGTGTTCCACCTGCACCCGGGTGTTCATCTCGATGAAGTAGAACTCGCCGTTCTCGTAAAGGAACTCGAAGGTACCCGCGCCGCGGTAGGCGATCTTTCGGCAGGCCTCGGCGCAGCGCTCGCCGATGCGCGTGAGTTCGCGGGCGCTGAGCAGCGGCGCGGGGGCCTCCTCGATGACCTTCTGGTGCCGGCGCTGCATGGAGCAGTCGCGCGTGCCCAGGTGGACCGCGTTCTTGTGCTCGTCGGCCAGCACCTGCACCTCGATGTGGCGCGGGTTCTCGAGGAACTTCTCCATGTACACCGTGGGGTTGTTGAAGGCCGCCTGGGCCTCGCTGCGGGTGGTGTTCACGGCATTCACCAGCGCCGCCTCGGTGTGCACCACGCGCATGCCCCGCCCGCCGCCGCCGCCGGCGGCCTTGATGATCACCGGGTAGCCGATGGAGCGGGCGATCTTGACGATCTGCGCGGGCTCCTCGGGCAGCGCGCCCTCCACGCCCGGCACCACCGGGACGCCGGCCTTCTGCATGGCCGCCTTGGCGCTCACCTTGTCGCCCATCATGCGGATGGTGTCGGGACGCGGACCGATGAACACGAAGCCGCTCTTCTCCACCCGTTCGGCGAAGTCGGCGTTCTCGGACAGGAAGCCGTAGCCGGGGTGGATGGCCTCGGCGTCGGTGACCTCGGCGGCGCTGATGATGGCCGGGGTGTTGAGGTAGCTCTGCGACGAGGGTGCCGGGCCGATGCACACGGACTCGTCGGCCAGCCGGACGTACTTGGCGTCCTTGTCCGCCTCGGAATGCACCGCCACGGTCTTGATGCCCATCTCGCGGCAGGCGCGCTGGATGCGCAGCGCGATCTCGCCGCGGTTGGCGATCAGGATCTTCTCGAACACTCGGGCTTCTCCAGCGCAGGGCCGCGGGCGCAGGCGCGCGCCGTCAGCCGATCACGAACAGGGGCTCGCCGTACTCCACGGGCTGGCCGTTCTCCACCAGGATGGCCTTCACGACCCCCGCCTTGTCGGCCTCGATCTCGTTGAGCAGCTTCATCGCCTCGATGATGCACAGCGTGTCGCCCTCCGCGACGGTCTGCCCGAGCTCGACGAAGGGCTTCGCGCCGGGGCTGGCGGACCGGTAGAAAGTACCCACCATGGGCGATTTGAGCGTGTGCCCTTCGGGCTCCGCCGCGGCCGGGGCCGCCTCGGCCGCCACCGGCGCCGGCGGCGCGGCCGCCACCGGCATGGCCATGGGCATGGGCGCGGCCATGGCCATGGCCGGCGCGGCCATCCCATGGCGCGTGATGCGCACCCGTTCCTCGCCCTCGGTGATCTCCAGTTCGGCGATG
This sequence comes from uncultured Rhodocyclaceae bacterium, assembly GCA_964641005.1. Classification (GTDB taxonomy): domain Bacteria; phylum Pseudomonadota; class Gammaproteobacteria; order Burkholderiales. The sequence continues at coordinate 6,737 of CAZXJW010000133.1, read as the reverse complement.
CCGGACTTCTCCACCAGGTCGATCAGTGCCTTCACCTTGCGCAGGTCCATGGGCTTCAACCCCCCTCGATCATGGTTGTCGGCCCTCCGCCAGCGCGCGTTCCAGCGCCAGCAGGTAGCCCTGCGGCCCGAGGCCGCAGATCATCCCGACCGCGAGGTCGGTGAAATAGGAGTGGTGCCTGAACGGCTCGCGGGCGAACACGTTCGACAGGTGCACCTCGATGAACGGCACCTTCACGGCCGCCAGCGCGTCGCGCAGCGCCACGCTGGTGTGGGTGAAGGCCGCCGGATTGATGATCACGAAATCCACCGGCTGGTCCAGCAGCGCCTGGACCCGGCCCACCAGCTCGGCTTCGCTGTTGCTCTGGAAGCTTTCCAGTTCGGCGCCTCCGGCGGCGGCACGCTCGCGCAGCCGGCCTTCGATGTCGGCCAGGGTGGTATTGCCGTAGACCGCGGGTTCGCGACGCCCCAGCAGGTTGAGATTCGGGCCATGCAGGACGAGGATCCGCCGGGCCATTGCGTGCGTCTCCGTGAGAAGACCGCCCGGCGCCGGGTCGTCCCGGGGCCGGCAAGCGCGGCTTTGTTTCAAGGAGTTTGCCGCAGATCGACGGGAATTGTCCAGCAAAGGCCGCAGGATGTCCCCCGTCGAGCCCTGGCTTGGCGCGTCCGTCCCGGGCCTGTCGGCAGCCGATCCGGAACTGTCCGGACCGGCCCCTCGCCGGCGTCCCGCCCGCCTGGGGTCAGCGCGGAGATCGACGCCGATGCTGGGGGGAAGCCGCGGGTTGCGCCCGGGACGACTACAGAAGGGGCGCCACGATGGCCTCCAGCCGGGCTTCGGTGGTGGCGCCCAGGATGGTCTGGACCACCTGGCCGGAGCGGTCCACCACCACCGTGAAGGGCAGCGCCCCCATGGCGTTGCCGAAGCTGCGCGACAGCTCCATGGCGTCCAGTTCCCCCACGAGATTCGGGTAGTTCACGCCGAGATCGCGCAGGAACGGCCGGACCTTGTCGATCTCGTCGATGGCCACGCCCACGAACTGGAGACCGCGATCCCCGAGCCGCCGCTGCATGCGCACGAACTCGGGCATCTCCTTGCGGCAGGGCGCGCACCAGGTCGCCCAGAAATTGACCACCAACACCTTGCCCTTCCAGGTGGCGAGGCTGCCCTTGCCGCCCTCGACGTTGGCGAGGCTCACGTCCATGAACCCGGCCGGCGTGGGCGCCGCGGCCGGATCGGGCGGACGCGAGGCCGGGTTGAGATAGAGGCCGGCCGCGAGGGCGGCGAGCGCAACGGCGATGAAGACGAAGGCCTGCCGGGTCTTTGACATTGGGGGGTCCGGATGGAAGGAAGGGGGCGCCGCCGCTTCAGCGGCCGGGTGGTGCGGATTCGCGCAGCTGGTCCACGAGGCTCGCGCCGGGCGGGGTGGCGGGGCCGGCATCGGGGCGTCCCCGCGAGAGCGTGAGGCGCTGCTCCTGAGGGGTGTAGCACACGCCGGCGTCGGCGCAGCCCTGGGAACGCACCACGAGGGTGAATCCCGATGCGCCCGGAGGCAGCCGCGCCGCCAGCCGCACCTCCGTCTCGCCGCGGTAGACCCGCACCTTGCCGAAGAACTCGTCCTCGATCTCATGGCCGGCGGGCAGCCGCGGCGTGCCGAGGGTCACGGTGGCGGGCTCTGCCGCGAATCGCAGCTTGTCCCGGTAGAGGTAGTAGCCGGGCGCGGCGCGAAGCCGCACCAGCACCATGCCATCGGCCGCGAGACGCCCGCTCACCCGGAAGGCCTGGTCGGCGGGCAGCAGTTCGGAGGCCGCGGCCGCATGGCCGGCGGCAAGCGTGAACAGCAGGGACAGCAGGGACGGCAGTCTCGACGTCATCACGGCAGGGGTCTGGTTTCGTCGCGGACCCAGTCGAGGTAGCCGGCCAGCCCGCGCTGCGCAGGGACAGCCACGATCTCCGGTAGTTCGTAGGGGTGGCCCTCGCGCAGGATCCGCTCCACCTCCGGATAGCGCCCGGCGCTGGTCTTCACCAGGATCGGGATCTCGCGTGCCTCCTCCATCGCGCCCTGCCAGCGGTACACCGAGCGGCACGGCGCCAGGATGTTCACGCAGGCCGCGGCGCGGGCGGCCACGAGCGCCGTGGCGGCAGCCGCGGCGCTCGCCTCGTCGGGGAAGTTGCTGAACACCAGCAGCACCGCGTCGTCCACCGGCTGCCCCCTCAGGCTGCCGGACGCATGGCGTCCAGGGCGTGGGTCACGGTGGGATGGCGCAGGCGGACGCGCAGTTCGGCCCGCATGCGCTCGTTCACCAGCCGGCGGGACTCGCGCATGAAGGACATGAGGGTCTCCGGGATCACGCGGCCGGCCTGTTCGCCGTCCACGCGGGGCGGGCGCGGCAGCCCGAAGCGCGCGGCCACCAGGTCGAACCACTCGCCCATGCGCAGCACGGTGTTGTCGGAAGCGTTGTAGAGGCGGCCGGCACGGGCGCGAGACAGGGCTGCCACGATCATCCGCGCGAGGTCGTCGGCGTGCACGTGGTTGGTATAGGGGTCGGCGGCGGGCTCGAGCACGGGCGTGCCGGCGCGCAGGCGCTCCAGGGGCAGGCGCTCGGAGGAATAGATGCCCGGCACCCGCAGGATGGAAACGGCCACGCCGCTCGCCCGGCCCCAGGCCCGCAGCTGCCGCTCGGCATCGACCCGCCGCACGGCACGGGCATTGGCCGGACGCACCGGGCGCGTCTCGGGCACGCGCTCGCCGGCACAGTCCCCGTAAACGCCGCTCGTGCTGATGTACACCAGTCGCTGTGGTAGGCTCGCGCCCCTCGCGAGGGCACGGATCAGGTGCGCCGTGCGGGTGTCGCGATCGCCCCGCGACGGCGGCGGCGCCAGATGGACCACCTCGTGCGCGATCCCGCCGAGGCGGCCCAGCGACGCGGGGCTGTCGAGGTCGCCCGGCAACGGCAGCACGCCGTGCGCCCTCAGCAGGCCGTGTCGCTCGGCGCTGTGCGTGAGCGCGAACATCCGGCGCCGGCCGGCGAGTTCGCCCGCGAGGCGCAGCCCCACGTCACCGCAGCCGACGATCAGAAGCCTTTTCATCCACACGATTCTAGAGGAACGCCGCGGCACGCCCGCGACGCACGCACAGGACATCCCATGCCCTTCCACGTGACCATCCAGAAAAGCGGCCATGCCTTCGACGTCCCGGACGACGACACCGTGCTGGCCGCCGCCCTCGCGGCCGGCTACACCATTCCCTACGGCTGCCGCAACGGCGCCTGTGGCGCCTGCAAGGGCCGCGTGGTCGAGGGCATGGTCGACTACGGCCAGCACCAGCCCTACACCCTCACCCCGGGCGAGAAGCAGGCCGGCCTGGCGCTGTTCTGCTGTGCGAAGCCGCTGTCCGACCTGGTGATCGACGTGCGCGAGGTGAGCGGCATGGGCGACATCCCGGTGCGCAAGCTGCCGGCCCGCGTGCAGTCCATCGAGAAGCCCGCACCCGACGTGGCCATCCTGCGCCTGAAGCTGCCCGCCAACGAGCGGCTCCAGTTCCTCGCCGGCCAGTACCTCGAGATCCTGCTCAAGGACGGCCGGCGCCGCGCCTACTCCATGGCCACCCCCCCGCACGTGGAGGAGTTCGTGGAGCTGCACGTGCGCCACATGCCCGGGGGGGCCTTCACGGACCACGTGTTCGGTCCCATGAAGGAGAAGGACATCCTGCGCTTCGAGGGCCCCATGGGCACCTTCTTCCTGCGCGAGGATTCGGACAAGCCCATCGTGTTCGTGGCGAGCGGCACGGGCTTCGCGCCCATCAAGGCGATCATCGAGCACGCCTTCCACGCCGGCATCACCCGGCCCATGGTGCTCTACTGGGGCGGCCGCCGTCCCGCCGACCTCTACCTGGGTTCGCTGTGCGAGCAGTGGCAGGACAGCCACGCCCACTTCAGCTACGTGCCGGTGGTCTCGGATGCGCTCCCCGAGGACCGCTGGACGGGCCGCACAGGCTTCGTGCACGCCGCGGTCATGGTCGACTTCCCCGATCTCTCCGGTCACCAGGTCTATGCCTGCGGTGCCCCGGTGGTGGTGGAAGCGGCCAGGCGCGACTTCCCGGCCCGCTGCGCGCTGCCGGAGGAGGAGTTCTTCTCCGACGCATTCACGCCTTCGGTGGATCCCTCGGCGCCCGTCGCCGCCTGATCGGGTTCGAGCCGCCGATCAGAGCGGCTCGCGGCGCCGGCCCCCGGTGGTCTCGCGCAGCTGGGCGAGGGCGAGGTCCAGGGCCGCCTCGCGATGGCGGGTGGCGTCGGCCTCCCGGCCCTCGCGGGCGGCCAGGCCAGCCAGTTCCAGGTGCGCCGACTGGCTTGGCTCCACCGCCACGCTCGCCTCGAAGTAGCTGCGGGCCTTGCCCCACAGCGAAGCCCGCACGCACAGCCGTCCCAGGGTCAGCAGCAGCGCGGGGTCGTGGCGCTGTTCCCGCAGCCAGCCCTCGGCCCTCTGCAGCAGCGCGCCCGGATCCTCGCCCATGCACTCGGCGTACAGGGAGGCCAGCGGCGGATCCCACTGCGCGGCAAGCGCGTCCTCGATGACGCGCTGGGCCTCGCGGGTGCCGCCCAGGGACAGGAAGCAGCGCGCCGCGGTGCGGGCCACCAGCGGGTCGCGACGCAGCTCGGGCGCGATCCGCTCCCAGGCTTCCTTGAGGTGGCGCGGATCGAGCGCCTTGCGCTTGAGCGATTCGGCCGTGGCGGTGCGCCGCAGGTGGGCCATGACCACGTCGTCGAACACCTGCTTCTTCTCGAGCTGGGGCAGCAGGGCCAGCACCCGGTCCCAGTTGCGCGCCTGGCGCTCGGCCTCGAGCTCGAGCCGCAGCGCCGCCGTGTGACCCTGCCGGATGCGCCCGAGCACGGCGAGCGCGTCGTGGTGGCGCCGCTCGCCCAGCAGCAGCTCCGCCTGGGTGATCTGGCGCACGTAGTCGTCCTCGGGACCGCCGTCGGTGCGGGCGAGGTACTCGTCGCGCCGGGAGAAGGAACGCATCTCGTGGGCGGCGCGTGCGGCGATCACCGCCGAGAGCCCCGGCGACTCGCCGGCCTGGGCCGCCGCCACCGCGGCGCGCTCGGCCCGCCCGTAGCGCCCCTCGAAGAAGGCGCGCAGCGCCTCGTCGAAGGCGGCGCGGCCGGCCTCGCGCCGGCCGCGCTCGCGGAAGGCGCGCGCCTGCGCAGGCAGCTCCAGCGCGAGGACCGCCGCGCGCAGCAGCAGGTAGCCGCCGGCCACCGCCAGCAGCAGCAGCAGCAGGCCGAGGTTGAGCGAGAGCTCGACCCGCGTGCCGTGGCTGGCCACCAGCACGTAGCCTGCGTTGGTGCGGGCGAACAGCACCAGCCCGGTGGCCAGGGCGAACAGGCCGATCACCCAGAGCAGCGCGCGCACGGCGCCGGCCGTCCTCAGCGCGCCGCGCGCTCGCGTGCCAGGCGCAGCGAGCGCGCGGCCTCGAGGCTGTCGGCGATGTCGGGCAACTGGATGGCGAGATCGGACTCGGCCAGCTGCTTGAGCGACGCCGCGGCGGCGACGCCCGCCTTGCCGCGGGTGTCGAAGTACTGGTCGAGCCAGCGCGTGGCGGTCCGCAGGTCGGCGCGGAAGGTGGCCTCGTCGCGTGCGAGCAGCGCGAGGCGCGCCGAGAGCAGCTTGAGCTTGAGGTTCTCGCGCAGGAAGTAGGCCTGTTCCGGCGCGAGCAGCGGCGCCTCGCGCGTCTCCGCGACGCGCACGCGAACCAGGTCGCGCAGGTCGCGCCACACCTCGCCGCCGAGCCGCGACCAGAACCCGTCGGGCCTCGCCTCGCCGCGCGGCGCCGGCGCCTCCGACGGGCGCTGCTCCGAGGCCAGCGGCAGCTTGTCCACGGTGGCCACCACGGCATCGAGCCGGAAGGTGAGCGCCGGCACGTCCACGGCCGGCAGGCCCCGCAACCGCTGGATGTCGCGGTCGATCAGGCGCCGGAGCGGGATCAGGTGCGGGCGGTCGGCGCGCTGCAGCCGCTTGTCGGCCGCCTCGAGGGCGATCAGCGCGGCGCGCACGTTGCCGGCGAGCTGCAGCTGCTGGCTGGCGGTGACGAGGATGCTCTCGATCTCGGCCAGCACCCACTCGTCGCGGTTGCGCGCCAGCTCCTGGTACAGGGACTCGAGTGCCACCCGCTGGTTCTGCGCCTCGAGCAACCGCGCCTCGAGCATGCCCAGGCGGCTGTCGGAATCGCGTTGGGCGTTGCGCACGGCCTCCGCGGTGAGCCGGGTGTCGCGGGCCACCGCATCGCTATCCGCCAGGCGCCGGGCGAGTTCCGCCTGCAGCCCGGCCACATCGCGGCGCGCGTCGGCCCACTGCCACACCGCCAGCGCCAGCGCCGCGGCAGCGATGACCGTCGCGGGCTGCAGGCCGCGCAGCCGCCTGGACAGGGCACGCACCACCGGCGGCTGGCCGTGGGACGCAGGCGGGGTTGCCGCGGACGAAGCGCCCGCCGCGGGAGATGCGCCGGCCGCGGGAGCTGCGCCGGCCGCCGGGGGCGGTGGCGCGCCCTCGACAGCCCCGCCCGGCGGCGGCACGGGCTCGCTCACCGTCCCGCTCCCGCCGGCGCGGCCGCGAAATGCGCGCCCAGCGCCGCGGCGAGGGCATCGTCGCCGCCCGGGGCCACGAGCACGGTCGGCACGCCGGCGCTGCGAAGCGCGGCCGCGACGCGGGCGTGCGGCGCCACGTGGGGCAGGTGCGCCACGACG
>CAZXJW010000132.1:0-8531 GCA_964641005.1 uncultured Rhodocyclaceae bacterium | reverse complement strand
GAACTCGACGCCTCGGTGCGGCGCTTCCGGGTCTGAGTGCGAGGGCCGCCCGGCGGCCCTCCCGACGCTAGCGGGTGGCCAGCTCCGGCCGCCCGCGGTAGAGCTCCAGCGCTTCCGGATTGGCGAGCGCCTCCCGGTTCTTCACCGGGCGCCCATGCACCACCTCGCGCACCGCGAGTTCAACGATCTTGCCGCTCTTGGTGCGCGGGATGTCCGCCACCTGCACCACCTTGGAGGGCACGTGGCGGGGCGTGGTGTTCACGCGGATGGTCTCCTTGATGCGCTTGACCAGGGCGTCGTCGAGCACGAGGCCGTCGCGCAGCCGAACGAACAGCACCACCCGCACGTCGTTGTCCCAGTCCTGTCCGATCACCAGGCTCTCCACCACCTCGTCCAGCCGTTCCACCTGGCGATAGATCTCGGCCGTGCCGATGCGCACGCCCCCCGGGTTGAGGGTGGCGTCCGAGCGGCCGTAGATGATGCAGCTGCCGCGCGCGGTGATCTCCATCCAGTCGCCATGGCACCAGATGCCGGGGAATCGCTCGAAGTAGGCGGCGCGGTACTTGGCGCCGTCGGGGTCGTTCCAGAACATCACCGGCATGCACGGGAAGGGCGCGCTGCACACCAGCTCGCCCTTGGTGCCGGTGACCGGACGGCCGTCGTCGTCGAACACCTCCACCTTCATGCCCAGGCCGCGGCACTGGATCTCGCCGGGCCACACGGGGAGCCAGGGGCTGCCGATCACGAAGCAGGACACGATGTCCGTGCCGCCGGAGATGGAGGACAGCAGCAGGTCGGACTTGATGTTGCGGTAGACGTACTCGAAGCTCTCGGCCACCAGCGGGCTGCCGGTGGAGGTCATGGTGCGCAGGCTGGCGAGCGAGTGGGTCTCGCGCGGCTTCATCTTCAGCTTGGCGAGCGCGTCGATGTACTTGGCCGAGGTGCCGAACACGGTCATGCGTTCCTCGTCGCAGTAATTCCAGAGCGTCGAGGCGCCCGGGTGGAAGGGCGAGCCGTCGTAGAGCAGCAGCGTGGCGCCGGTGGCCAGGCCCGACACCAGCCAGTTCCACATCATCCAGCCGCAGGTGGTGAAGTAGAAAAGGCGGTCGCCGCGCCGGAGGTCGGTCTGGAGCTGGTGCTCCTTGAGGTGCTGCAGCAGCGTGCCGCCCTGGCCGTGGACGATGCACTTGGGCACGCCGGTGGTGCCCGAGGAGTAGAGGATGGCCAGCGGATGGTCGAAGGGCAGCTGGGCGAAGTCGATCTCGCCGGCGGGGAAGGGTGCGGTGAAGTCCCCCAGCGTGACGGCGCGCGGGATGGCGGACAGGTCGTGCGTCTCGGCCACGTAGGGGATCACCACCGCGCGCTTCACGCCCGGGAGCGCAGCCATCACCTCGGCGAGCTTGCCGACGTTGTCGAGGGTCTTGCCGGCGTAGAAGTAGCCGTCCACCGACAGCAGCACCGTGGGCTCGATCTGGCCGAAGCGGTCGAGGATGCCCTGGACGCCGAAGTCCGGCGAGCAGGACGACCAGATGGCGCCCAGGCTGGAGGTGGCCAGCAGGCCGATGATCGCCTCGGGCATGTTCGCGACGATGGCGGCGACGCGGTCGCCGGGTCCGACGCCCTGGGCGCGCAGCGCCTGGGCGAGGCGCGAGACGGCCTGGTGCAGTTCGGCGAAGGTCATCGAGCGGCGCACGCGGTTCTCGCCGCGGAACACCAGCGCCACGTCGTCGTCGCGACGGCGCAGCAGGTTCTGGGCGAAGTTCAGGCGGGCGTCAGGGAACCAGCGTGCGCCGGGCATGCGGTCGGCGTCGGCCAGGGCCGTGTCGCCGCGTCGCGAGGCGATCACGCCGCAGAAATCCCACACCGCGGTCCAGAACTTCCCCGGCTCGCGCACGGACCAGGCGTACAGGCCCGGGTAGTCGGTGAAGCGCTCGCCGTGAGCGGCGGCCACGTGATCGCAGAAGCGGGCCAGGTTGGCCTCGGCCATGCGTTGCGGGGAGGGGGACCAGAGCGGTTGGGGCTCCACGGGAAGGCTCCTGCAGGGGGTGCGCGCGGAAGGGCGCGACTCTAGCCTAGCCGTGCTGCGGTGCGCAAACCCGTGCGGGGGATGCGGCGGCGAGGCGGATCGCATATGGTCCGGACATCGGATCCTTGGCGGAGGAAGGGCATGCGGATGGCGCGGGGACGGGCGTGGCTGATGGCGGCGTTGCTGCTGGCGCCGGCCGTGGCGCCAGCGGGAGAGGGCGAGGCGCTGGCCGGGACGCGCTGGCAGCTCGAGCGGCTGGTGAGCAAGGGCGTGGAAGAGCGCCCGCCTGCGCCGGTGAGCCTGGCGTTCGGCGCCGAGACCGGCGTCACGGGCAACGCCGGCGTCAACGACTACGTGGGTCGCGTGAGCGTCGCGCCGGATGGCGCGTTGCGCTGGACGGCCCGCGGGCTGGCCATGACCAGGATGGCGGGTCCCCCCGAGGTGATGCAGTTCGAGGCCCGCTACCTGCACGCCCTGATGCGCAGCGTGCGCGCCGTCACCGACGTCGAGGGGCGCCTGGTGCTCGACGATGGAGCCGGCGAGAAGCGGCTGGTCTACCGGCGGGAGTGACGGTCCGGGGGCGCTCCGAGGCGATGCGACAGTTCCGCCGCGATCGCCTTGAGGCGAATGGCGGCGGATCCGGACCAGTCGGCGTCGAACTGGCCGCCGTGGCCCAGGGCGGTGAGGGCCAGCACCATGGTGCCGCGGTGGTCGAACACCGGGGCCGCGAGCGCGTGGATGCCGGGCAGCAGCTGGCCCTTCACGCGGGCGATGCCGTGGCGGCGCGTCTCGCTGCGCTGGCGCTCGGCGCCGGCCCGGTCGTGGGGCAGGTCGTCGCGGCCGGCCCGGCGCGCACGGGCGAGTTCCTCGTCGAGCAGCCGGCCCACCAGGGCGTCGGGCAGCCAGGCGGCGAAGGCGCGTCCCGTGGCCGAGGACAGCAGCGGCATCACCGCCCCCGCGCGCAGGTGCACGTTCACGTCCCGGGCCGAATCCTCCCAGCGCACGATGGTGGCGCCCTTGTTGCCCCAGACGGCCAGCGCCACGGTGGCGTCGAGTTCCGCCGCCAGGGCCGGCAGCAGGGGGGTGGCCAGGCGCACGGGATCGATGCGCGCCAGCGCGGCGAGGCCGAGCTCGAGGGCGCCGGCACCCAGGTCGTAGTGTCCGGTGACCGGGTCCTGCTCGATCAGGCCGATGCGCTGGAAGCTCGCCAGGTAGCGGTGTGCCTTGGCCGGTGGCATGCCGGCCTCGGCCGCCAGGTCCTTGAGCATCATGGCGCGGCTGCTGCGGGCGAGCGCGTGCAGCAGCCGCCCGGCGACCTCGAGCGACTGGATTCCCTGGGACGTCTCGTTGCGCGCGGCCACGGCGGATGGGATGGAAGTTGACCGGATGCTAGGGGCCAATTACGATCTGTTCAACAAGTTTAACTAATCGTAATCCGCCGCCGGCGCCGCCCCGGGACGCCGGCGGGGTTTTTCCTGGACGACACACTGGCCGCACGCCCGCCCTGCACGCGGAGCGCGGCCCGGCGAGGAGGAGGCCGCGACCGCGCGGCCGGCACGTGGCCGAGTTCCTGCAATTCCTGTTCTCCGGCGTGACCAGCGGCTCGATCTACGCGCTCGCGGCGCTGGGCTTCGCCATCATCTTCAACGCGAGCGGCGTCATCAACTTCGCCCAGGGCGAGTTCATCATGCTCGGCGGGATGGTCTCGGTGTTCCTGGCCGCCGCGGGCCTGGCGCTGCCCTTCGCCGTGCTCGGCGCGGTCCTGGTGGCGGTGGTGGCCGGCCTGCTGGTGGAGAAGGCGGCCATCGAGCCGGCGCGCAATGCCGAGACGGTGACCCTCATCATCATCACCATCGGCGCCTCCATCCTGATCCAGGGCATCGCGCAGATCGCCTTCGGGAAGGGCCAGCATGCGCTGCGCCCCTTCAGCGGCGATGCCCCCATCGTGATCGGCGGCGCCAGCCTGCTGCCCCAGAGCCTCTGGGTGCTGGGCGTCTCCGCGCTGATCGTGGCGGTGCTCTGGCTGTTCTTCAATCGCACCCTGCCCGGCAAGGCCATGCTCGCCGTGGCCGCCAACCGCCTGGGTGCCGAGCTGGTGGGCATCGACATCCGCCGCACCTGGCTCACGGCCTTCGGCCTGTCCGGCGCGCTGGGGGCGGTGGCCGGCGCGCTGGCCGCGCCCATCACCATGACCTCCTACGACGCCGGCCTGATGCTCGGCCTGAAGGGCTTCGTGGCCGCCACGCTCGGCGGGCTGGGCAGCGGCGCGGGTGCGGTGGCCGGCGGCCTGATCCTCGGCGTGCTCGAGGCCATGACGGCGGGCTATGTCTCGTCGGCCTACAAGGACGCCGTGCCATTCGTGGCGATCCTCGCGGTGCTGTTCTTCCTGCCGCGCGGGCTGTTCGGCGCGCGGGCCTCGGAGCGGGTGTAGGCGATGGCGCGCTGGCACTGGCTGCTCGGCTTCGCGCTGCTGCTCGCCGCGCTGCCCTGGGTCGTCCCCAACGCCTACGTGCTCGACGTGGTGAACCGCATCGGCATCAACGCCATCGCCGTGATCGGCCTGAACCTGGTGATGGGCTATGCGGGTCAGGTGAGCCTCGGACACGCCGGCTTCTTCGGGCTCGGCGCCTACGCCTCGGCGGTGCTCGTGAGCCACTTCGGATGGCCGCCGCTGGCTGCGCTGGGCGGCGGCATGGCCGGCACCGGCGTGCTGGCCTTCGCGCTGGCGCGGCCCATCCTGCGCCTGAAGGGCCACTACCTCGCCATGGCCACCCTGGGGCTCGGCATCATCGTGTCCATCGTCATCACCAACGAGTCCTCGCTCACCGGAGGGCCGGACGGCATGCCTGTGGATGCCTTCGTGGTGGCCGGCCTTTCGCCTTCGGGCGAGCGGCAGTGGTACTTCGTCATCGCCGCCTGCCTCTGGGTCGCCGCTTGGCTGGCCGGAAACCTGGTGGACTCGCCCATGGGCAGGGCGCTGCGCGCGCTTCACGGCTCCGAGCCCGCGGCGCGCGCCGTGGGCGTGGACACGGCGCGCTACAAGGCGCGGGTGTTCGTGATCGCGGCCATGCTCGCCAGCCTGGCCGGCTCGCTGTTCGCGCACTACGTGGGTTTCGTCACTCCGCAGGTGGCGAGCTTCATGCACTCCATCGAGCTGGTGACCATGGTGGTGGTGGGCGGCATGGCCTCCATCGGCGGCTCGGTGGCCGGTGCGGCGCTGCTCACGGTGCTGCCCCAGGCGCTGGCCGAGTTCGAGGGCTGGGAGATGGTGGCCTTCGGCGCGCTGCTCATCCTCGCCATGGTGCTGCTGCCGCGCGGGCTGGTGCCCACGCTGGCGCGCCGGTTCGGAGGCCTGCGTGCTGGTGCTTGAGAACGTCGGCATGCGCTTCGGCGGCGTGCAGGCGCTCGCCGCGGTCGACTGGCGCGTGGACGAGGGCCGCGTGCACGCCGTCATCGGTCCCAATGGCGCGGGCAAGACCACGCTGTTCAACGTGATCACCGGCGTGTACCGGCCCACCGACGGGCGCGTGCTGCTCGACGGGCGGGAAGTGTCCGGCCTCGCGCCCGACCGGCTGGCGCGCCGCGGCCTCGCGCGGACCTTCCAGAACCTCCAGGTGGTGGGCGCCATGAGCGCCGAGGAGAACGTGATGCTCGGTGCCCACCTGCGCCTGTCGCAGGGCACGCTGCCCTCGCTGCTGCACCTGCCCGGCGTGCGCCGCGCCGACCGCGACTGCCGCGCCGAGGCGATCGAGTGGCTTCGCTTCGCGGGCATCGGCGATTACGCGGGGCGGCTTGCGGAGGCCATGCCCTACGGCGCGCTCAAGCGCCTGGAGATCGCCCGCGCCATGGCCGCGCGGCCGAGGCTGCTGTTCCTTGACGAGCCCGCGGCCGGCCTGAACCAGAGCGAGAAGCTCGCCATGCGCGAGCTGATCATGGCCATCGCGGCCCGCGGCATCACGGTGGTGCTGGTGGAGCACGACATGAAGCTGGTGATGGGCGTCTCGGAGCACATCCTGGTGCTCGACTACGGCCGCAAGCTCGCCGAGGGCGCGGCCGCCGAGGTGCGCGCCAATCCCGAGGTGATCGCCGCCTACCTCGGCGAGGCGGAGGCGGTGCACTGAGATGGCCGGGGCGCCTGCGCCGCTGCTGGAGGTGAGCGACCTCTCGGCCGCCTACGGGCGCGTGCGCGCGCTCGACGGCGTGTCGCTGTCCGTGCCATCCGGCGCGCTGGTGGCCCTGATCGGCGCCAACGGCGCGGGCAAGACCACGCTGCTGCGCACGCTCTCGGGTGTGCAGCCCGCCACGGCGGGCAGCGTGCGTTTCGACGGCGTGGACATCACCCGGGCGCGGCCGCGGGAACGCGTGCGCGCCGGCCTCGCCCAGGTGCCCGAGGGCCGGCAGGTGTTCGGACCGCTCTCGGTCGAGGACAACCTGCGCCTGGGCGGGATCCTGCGCGACGCCGACTCCTCCGCGCGCATCCTCGCCCACGTCTGGGAGCTGTTCCCGGTGCTGCACGAGAAGCGCCGGCTGGCCGCCGGCATGCTCTCCGGCGGCCAGCAGCAGATGGTGGCCATCGGCCGCGCGCTCATGACGCGCCCCCGGCTGCTGCTGCTCGACGAGCCCAGCATGGGCCTGGCGCCGAAGCTGGTGGCGGAGGTGTTCGCCACCATCCGCCGGCTGCGCGAGGAGGGCACCAGCGTGCTGCTGGTGGAGCAGAACGCCCACGCGGCGCTGGCCATCGCCGACCACGGCTACGTGCTGGAGACCGGCCGCATCGTCATGCAGGGGCCGGGACGCGAACTCGAGGGCAACGCGCAGGTGCGCGAGGCCTACCTGGGACTGTGAGCCCGGCGACGCCCGGACCCACGCGCAAGGCAACCACGGACATCACGGAGAACGCCATGGAGAAGAAGTTCGCCTCGCAGGCCGACCTGGAGGAGAAGAAGGTCAGCTTCACGAAGCTTGCGGATTGCGCCTATGCCTACACGGCCGAGGGCGATCCCAACACCGGCATCGTGATCGGCGACGACGCGGTGATGGTGATCGACACCCAGGCCACGCCGGTGATGGCCCAGGACGTGATCCGCCGCATCCGCGAGGTCACCGACAAGCCGATCAGGTGGGTGGTCATGTCCCACTACCACGCGGTGCGGGTGCTCGGCGCCAGCGCCTACGGTGCGCAGCACGTGGTGGCGAGCCGCGGCACGCTCGAGCTGATCCGCGAGCGCGGCGAGGCCGACATGAAGTCCGAGATCGAGCGCTTCCCGCGGCTGTTCCGGGCGGTGGAGTCGATCCCCGGGCTCACCTGGCCGGACATCGTCTTCGAGGACAGGCTCACGCTGTTCCTGGGCAAGCTCGAGGTGCAGCTGCTGCACCTGGGCCGCGGACACACCAAGGGCGACACGGTGGTGTGGCTGCCGCAGCAGAAGGTGCTGTTCAGCGGCGACCTGGTGGAGTTCGCCGCCACGCCCTACACGGGCGATGCCTACCTGACCGACTGGCCGGCCACGCTGGACGCCCTCGCGGCGCTGAAGCCCGAGAAGCTCGTGCCGGGACGCGGTGACGCGCTGGTCACCCCGGAGCAGGTGGCCCGCGGCCTGGCGGACACCCGAGCCTTCGTGAGCGAGATGTTCGCGTCCGTGAAGCAGGGTGCCCAGGCCGGCAGGCCGCTGCGCGAGGTCTACCGCGCCACCTACGACGCGCTCAAGCCGAAGTTCGGCCACTGGGTGATCTTCGACCACTGCATGCCCTTCGACGTGAGCCGCGCCTACGACGAGGCCACCGGCCATCGCGACCCGCGCATCTGGACCGCCCAGCGCGACAAGGAGATGTGGGAGGCCCTCGAGGGCTGAACGCAGGGAGTCCGCCATGCCCGCCACCTACACCGCACCGACCTTCGACTACCGCGTGCCGGCCGAGCTGGGCGGCGAGCTGCGCGTGCCCGTGGCCATCGTGGGCGCCGGCCCCGTGGGGCTCGCCTGCGCCCTGGAGATGGCGCTGGCGGGCGTGCGAGCGGTCGTGCTGGACGACAACGACACCGTGAGCACGGGCTCGCGGGCCATCTGCTATGCCAAGCGCACCCTGGAGATCCTCGACCGCTACGGCTGCGGCGATCCGGTGGTGGACAGGGGCATCGGCTGGCGCGTGGGCAAGGTGTTCCACGGCGACCGGCTGGCCTACCAGTTCGACCTGCTGCCCGAGAGCGGCCACAAGCGACCCGCCTTCGTGAACCTGCAGCAGTACCACCTCGAGGAGATGATGCTCGCGCGGCTGCTGGCGCTGGGCGGCGAGGTGCGCTGGAAGAACCGCGTGGCGGGCGTGGCGCAGGACGGGGAGGGCGCCACCCTGGCGGTGGACACGCCCGATGGCGGCTACCGCGTGCGCGCCGACTGGGTGATCGCCTGCGACGGCGCGCGCAGCCCGATGCGCGAGTACCTGGGCCTGGAATGGAAGGGCCAGGTGTTCCGCGACCGCTTCCTGATCGCCGACGTGCACATGCGCGGCG
>CAZXJW010000131.1:0-8541 GCA_964641005.1 uncultured Rhodocyclaceae bacterium | reverse complement strand
GCCATGGGCAACCGGCTCACCAAGATCTACACCCGCACCGGCGATGCCGGCACCACCGGCCTCGGCGACGGCAGCCGGGTGTCCAAGGACAGCCTGCGCATCGAGGCCATCGGTGCAGTGGACGAGCTCAACAGCGCCATCGGCGTGCTGCTCGCCGAGCCGGTCACCGACGCGGTGCGCAGCCTGCTCACCGACGTGCAGCACGACCTGTTCGACCTGGGCGGCGAGCTGTCCATCCCCGGCTACACGGCCATCGGCGAGGATCATGTCGCCGCCCTCGAGAATGCGCTCGACGCCTGCAACCAGGCGATGCCGCCGCTCAAGGAGTTCATCCTGCCCGGAGGAAGCCGTGCCGCGGCCCTGTGCCACGTGGCGCGCACGGTGTGCCGGCGCGCCGAGCGCCGCACGGTGACGCTGTCCCAGGCCGAGGCGCTGTCGCCGCTGCTGCAGCGCTACCTGAACCGGCTCTCCGACCTGCTGTTCGTGCTTTGCCGGGTGGTCAACCGCGACGCGGGTGTCCCCGACGTGCTCTGGCAGAAGGGCCGCCGCTCGGGAAGCGCATCCGCCTGAGCCCGCCGCCCGTACAAGCGGAAGTCACCATGGAAACCGACGCCCTCGACCGCCTGATGGCGCGCTGCGCCCTGCGCGACCAGGCGGCCTTCGCGGAGCTCTATCGCCGCACCTCGGGCCGCCTGCTAGCCGTGGCGCTGCGCATCGTCCGACGGCGCGACTGGGCCGAGGAGATCCTCCAGGAGAGCTTCGTGAGCGTCTGGAACCATGTGGACGACTTCGACCGAAGCCGCAGCGCGCCCATGACCTGGATGACCACCATCGTTCGCAACCGCGCCCTCGACTGGGTCCGCCGCCCCCGCCACGAGACGCCCGAGGAAGACCTCGAGGGCCTGGCGCAGACCTGGGCCGACGAGGCGCCAGGCCCCCTGGAGCGCCTGCAGCACGCCGGCGACGCCGGCCGGCTGGGCGATTGCCTGCAGCGTCTCTCCGGCGGGCAGCGCCAGTCGATCGCGCTCGCCTACCTGCACGGCCTGTCCCACAGCGAACTCGCCGAGCACCTGGGCGAGCCGCTGGGCACGGTGAAGACCTGGATCCGGCGGGGCCTCGAGCAGCTGCGTGGCTGCCTCGAGGCCGCGGGCGCGTGAGGACCCCGGCGTGAAGCCCCGCGACCCCACCCTGCGCACGCTGCTCGCCGGCGAATACGCGCTCGGCACGCTGCGCGGCCGCGCGCGAGCGCGCTTCGAGCTCTGGCTGCGCAGCGATCCCGCGCTGCGACGCGAGGTGAGCCTCTGGCAGGAGCGTCTCCAGCCGATGGCGGACACCTCGCCCGAGGTGCAACCGGGTGCGGAGGTATGGACCCGCATCGAGGCCCGCATCGCACCACGAGCCAGGGGCCCGGCGGCAGCCGGTGGCTGGTGGGGCAGCCTCGCCTTCTGGCGCGGCGCGTCCTTCGCCAGCGCGGCCCTGGCAGCGCTGGTGTTCGGCTGGGCGGCGCTGTCGCCGCGCGACCTCGCCACCCCGTCGGAAGCCATGGTGGTGGTGATGGCGGACCAGGACGACCGCCCCGCCATGACCGTGGCATGGATGCCCGAGGCCGGTCGCCAGCCGCGGCTGCGCATCCGGGTCATCGGCCACGCCGAGATGGCACCCGACACCGCCTGGGAACTGTGGATGCTGCCCGGTGGCGACGCGCCACCCCGGTCGCTGGGCCTGATCACCACCCACGAGACCCAGTACGTCGAACTGCCCGCGGAGGTGGTGCGCCTGCTCAACGGCGCCTCCGGCATGGCCATGAGCGTGGAGCCCAAGGGCGGCTCTCCCACGGGCAAGCCCACCGGACCGGTGCTGTACTCGGGTCGCTGCGTGCAGATCTGAGCCGCGCGGGGCGCTGCCGCCGGCGGCTCAGCGCTCCATGTAGTGGAGCAGGTTCGAGCTGGTCTGGCGCAGGCGCGCCGACAGCAGGGTGACGAGCTTGATGAGGATCTTCGCCCCGAGGCTGGGCTCCTCGAGGATGATGCGCACCATGGCGTCGCGGGTGAGCACGGCGAAGGTGACCGGCTCCACCGCCGCGCAGGTGGCGAAGCGCGGTTCACCGTCGATCATGGACATCTCGCCCAGCGTGGCACCCGGGCCCACGGAGGTCATGGGCTGGAGCATGGCATTGCGGTCCTTCTTCACGATCTCGACCCGGCCCGAGATGATGAAGATCATGTAGTCGTCCACGTCGCCTTCGCGGATGATGGTCTGGCCGGGCTGGGCCCGGTAGACCTCCATGGAGCGCGACAGCAGCTGGATGTCGTTGCGCGTGAAGTCGGAGAAGAACTTGGAGTGACCGATCAGCTCGTAGATCTGCTGGACGAGCACCGAACCTTCCCCCACGTGCTCAAGGGTCTTGAGCGCCCAGTTCAGCGGCTCGGCGTCGGTGGCGGGGGTCTGTTCGTCCATGGATGCGGTCACGGTCCGGGTCACGGTCCGGCGCCTCTGGTCTGCCGGCGGAATCGCCCGATTATGCTGGAAAGGGAGGTTCGCAGGAACCTTCCGGCACGACCCTGCCGTTGACAGGGCCGCGGCACGGCCCACATAGTCGGCTTCGACGACGCAGGCGCGCTGAGGGGTGCGCCGGTCCACGGACCGCCGCGGCGGCGCCGTCATCCCGGGGGAACCACCTGCCGCGGGGCATCCCGCCCCGCCCCCCGACCCGGAGCCTCATCGCTTGGCCACCCCCGCCATCCAGGAAGTCGTCGCCAGCCTGTTCCTGATCCTGTCGCAGCTGTCGGGCTACCCGCCGCCGCGCGCCCTTCCCGAGATTCACCTGCTCTCCCCGGTGCGCCTGCAGGAGGAGCTCTGCCAGGGGCCCTGCGGCGTGCACGCCTTCTACCTCGACGAACGCGGCATCTTCATCCGCGACGACCTCGACGTGGTGAACGACCTGAAGTCGCGCTCGATCCTGCTGCACGAGCTGGTCCACCACCTCCAGAAGGAAAGCGGCCGTTTCGATGCGCTGGGCACCTGCGAGCGCTGGTTCGCGCGCGAGGAGGAGGCCTACCGCATGCAGAACGCCTACCTGTCCTCCATGCGCACCGCCACGCGCTTCGCCTTCGACTTCCTGCCGGAACGCTGCCGGGAACTGGCGCCAGCCTCGAACTGAAGACCGCGCGGGTCAGGCCGTCCCGCCCACCGTGAGACCGTCGATGCGCAGCGTGGGCTGGCCCACGCCCACGGGCACGCTCTGTCCCTCCTTGCCGCAGGTGCCCACCCCGGGATCGAGGCGCATGTCGTTGCCGATCATGGACACGTGCTTGAGCACCTCGGGCCCGCTGCCGATCAGCGTGGCGCCCTTCACCGGGTAGGTGAGCCGCCCGCCCTCGATCATCCAGGCCTCGGCGGCGCTGAACACGAACTTGCCGCTCACGATGTCCACCTGGCCGCCACCGAAGTTGGCCGCATACAGGCCGCGATCCACGGAGGCGAGGATCTCCGCGGGATCGCGGTCGCCGTTGAGCATGATGGTGTTGGTCATGCGCGGCATGGGCACGTGGGCGTAGGACTCGCGCCGGCCGTTGCCGGTGGGCGCCACGCCCATGAGGCGTGCGTTGAGGGTGTCCTGGATGTAGCCCGCGAGTATGCCGTCCTCGATGAGCACCGTGCGGCCGGTGGGATTGCCCTCGTCGTCCACGTTGAGCGAGCCGCGCCGCGTGGCGATGGTGCCATCGTCCACCACCGTGACGCCGGGCGCCGCCACGCGCTCGCCGACGCGGCCGCTGAACACCGAGCTGCCCTTGCGGTTGAAGTCGCCCTCGAGACCGTGGCCGATGGCCTCGTGCAGCAGGATGCCGGGCCAGCCCGGCCCGAGCACCACGGTCATGGTGCCGGCTGGCGCGGGACGCGCATCGAGGTTGGTGAGGGCCTGGTGCACGGCGCGCTCGGCGTAGTCGCGCAGCAGCGCATCGTCGAAATGCACGTAGTCGAAGCGACCGCCGCCGCCGGCGCTGCCCTGCTCGCGCCGTCCGTCCTGCTCGGCGATCACCTGCAGCGACAGCCGCACCAGCGGCCGAACGTCCGCGGCCAGCAGGCCGTCGTGGCGCACCACCAGCACCACCTCGTACTCGCCCGCCAGCCCCGCCACCACCTGGGTGATGCGCGGATCGAGGGCGCGGGCGTGCCGCTCCAGTCGCTCGAGCAGCGCCACCTTCTGGGTGTCGGCCAGGCTCGCGAGCGGATCGAGCGCCGGATACAGCGCGCGCGCCGGTGCCCGACGTGCCAGCGCGGCGCGGCCCTCGCCGCCCTGGCGGGCGATGGCCCGGGTGGCGCGGGCCGCGGCCTCGAGGGCGCCGGTGCCGATGTCGTCGGAGTACGCGAAGGCGGTCTTCTCGCCGCTCACCACCCGCACCCCCACGCCCTGCTCGATGGCGAAGCTACCCGACTTCACCTGGCCCTCCTCGAGGCTCCAGCCCTCGCTGCGGGTGTACTGGAAGTACAGGTCGGCGTAGTCGGCCTGGTGGGTCATGATGGATCCGAGAACCCCCTGCAGGGCGCGGGTGTCCAGTCCGTAGGGCAGCAGCAGCGTGGCCTCGGCGGTGTCCACGGTGCGTTCGGGGATGTTCAGCAGCTCGGCGGTGGCGGGCATGGCGTCCGTGTGGCGGGAGGATGGGGTCAGGGAGGTGGACCGGCGTGGCGCCGGCAGGTTCAGGCCTCGGCCAGCGTCCGGTGGCGCAGCGCGGGAAGCCGTTCGCGCACGTCGGCAAGGCGGGCGGGGTCGATGTTCGCCAGGACCACGCCCGGGTCGCGGGGCCGGCAGGCCGTCACCTCGCCCCAGGGGTCCACCACCAGGCTGTGGCCCCAGGTCTCGCGGCCCGTGGCATGCACGCCGCCCTGGGCCGCGGCCACGACCCACGCCTGGTTCTCGATGGCGCGGGCGCGCAGCAGCGTCTCCCAGTGGGCGCGGCCGGTGGGAACGGTGAAGGCCGACGGCACGCAGATCACGTCCGGGTCGCCGAGCGCGCGGTACAGCTCCGGGAAGCGCATGTCGTAGCAGATGGACAGGCCCAGGCGCCCCAGGGGCGTGTCGACCGCGCACGGCCGCGTCCCTGCCATGACCGTGCGGGCTTCGGTGAAGCGCTCCCCGGGCAGGTCGAGGCCGAACAGGTGGATCTTGTCGTAGCGGGCCACGCACCGGCCGTCCGGGTCGAACAGCAGGCTGGCGTTGAAGACCCTCGCGGGGTCGGGACACTCCAGCGGAATGCTGCCGCCGAGCAGCCAGAAACCGTGGCGGCGGGCGGCTTCGGCCAGGAAGGCCTGGATGGGGCCCTCGCCGAAGCGCTCGCGCACCGCCACCTTGTCGTTCTCGTGGCGCCCGATCAGGGCGAAGTGCTCAGGCAGCACCGCCAGCCGCGCGCCGGAAGCGGCCGCCTCGGCCAGCAGCGCGCCTGCCTGCCGGAGGTTGGGCCCGACCTCGGACCCCGACACCATCTGCACGGCAGCCACGCACCAGTGGGCCTGCAACGCCGACGGCGTGGCAAGGTGGGGGGCAGCTGTCTCGTTCATGGCCGGATCTTAGTCCCGGGACCGGTGCCCTGCCCGGCTTCCGGCTGGGGCCTCTGGACACGCTCCACCTTCGGGTCCGCCAGGCTGCCCGTGACCCGGTACTCGAACGCCGCCGCCTCGTCGATGGGGTTCTTCAGCACCCGCCCGACGATCAGTGTCGCAAGCCCCACGGCGGGGTTCACGATGGCGGTGCCCACGGCGATGCTGTCGCTGATGGAGGGCACCACGCGCACCGTCAGGGCCTGGGTCTCCTCGGCCAGGTTGACCTCGCCCGCCATGGCCACCTTCGCCGCGGAACCCACCATCTTCAGGTCCTCGGTGCGCACGACGCCGCTGGCAAAGGCGAAGTTGCCGCTGATGCGGTCGAAGGCGAAGCCCTGGCTGAAGATGTCCCGGAAGTCGAGGCTCACGCGGCGCGGCAGCGACTGCAGGCTGAGCACACCGAGCACCTTGGCGATGCCGGGCTCCACGCGGGTGAACTGGCCCTTCTCGGCGTCGAGCCGCAGCTGGCCGGTGAGCGTCGGGAGGTCGAGGGACTGGGGATTGCCACGCCACTCCAGCGCTCCCTCGAGGCTCGCCTGGCCTCCCACCACGCCTTCGGGCAATGCGAGCCGGCGGATGTAGCGCCCGATGTCGGTGGTCTCGACCTTGACCGTGAACTGGCTCAGCGGCGATCCACGCACCCGCTGCCAGCCGCCGCGTGCCCGGATGCTGCCTTCGGGTGCGGCGAGTTCGAGCTTGTCCATCTGCCAGCCGGGACCGTTGGGCACGGCCTGCAGCTCGAGCCGCCCGTAGTCGCGGGCCCCCATGCGGAAGCTGTCGGCCACCACGTCGAAGGCAGGCAGGTCGCGGCCCTCGATGGGCTCGGCGGTCCCGGCCTGCGCCTCCGCCACGGGGTCGGGCAGGTGCAGCCGGGACAGGCGCGCCCTGAGCCGGCCGCGGCCGCCGGTCTGCCAGTCGATCGCACCGGCCACCTGGCGCGAATCGATCCGGCCGTCCCAGGCACCATCGCCGCGCCGCAGCGACAGCGTGACCCCGTCGAGGCTGCGCCCGAAGGCCTCCACCTCGCGCGCCCCGAGGTCGATGCCCGCGAGTTCGAAGGCCGTGCCGCCGGTGGCGCTGGCGCTGCCCTCCCCCTTCATGCCCGTCAGCACGTCCTGCCACTCGTCGATGTCGATGCGATCGAAGGCGCCGGTCACGAACAGGTCGTCGCGCTCCGGCAGGCGGGCAGGCCCGGCCGCGCCGAAATTCACCACGCCGCGCCGCACGGCCGGTCCGGTCCGCGTCCCGTCGAGCAGCAGGTTCGCCTCGAAGCGTCCCTGGGCCGACACCAGCAGCGCGTCGTCGCCGCCGCGCGCGCGGCGCTGGACCGGCAGCGGCAGCCGCGCCGAGGCAGGCTTGGCCAGCGGGTCGGGGAGGCGGATCGCCATCCCCTCCAGATCGCTGTCGAACTGGAACTCGGCGCGCCCGCGCCGCACCGAAAGCGTGCCGCGCCACCCGGTCTCGCCGTCGAGGAACCGCAGCCACGGCGAATCGAGGCGCGCGCGGAGCGCATCGGCACGCAGGCGGCCGGCACCGGTGACCGTGACGCCACCGGCACCCGCAGTCATGCCGAAGCGCACCGGCATGCCGAAGATCACCGCCACGGCCTCGTTGACGCTGGCGCCGGTCTCCGTGAACTGGATCGTGCCGTTGACGCCGGCCAGGTCCGGGATCACGCGGGCCCCCGTCAGTGCGGCATCCGAGAAGGTGTACCCGCCACGGGCGCGGCTCTCGCGAAGTCGCTCCAGCGGCAGCGACAGCTCCAGGCCCAGGCGGCCCGCTCCCTCGCCGCGCGCGCCTTCGGCCACGTTGCCGATCCAGCCGCCCACCGGCGAGAGCTCGAGGTAGCGCAGCGCTTCCGCCACCGGCCCCTGCGCCTCGCCCTTCACTTCCAGCACCGGGTCATGGTGATAGAGATCGGGGATGGCCACCGCGGCGCGGCCGATGCGCACGCCCAGGGTCCGCGCGCTGCCCTCCAC
The DNA here is from genome assembly GCA_964641005.1 of uncultured Rhodocyclaceae bacterium. Classification (GTDB taxonomy): domain Bacteria; phylum Pseudomonadota; class Gammaproteobacteria; order Burkholderiales. Next base: position 964 of record CAZXJW010000131.1, on the reverse strand, counting down.
GGCCATGCCCGTGCCACGAAATGCCAGCGTGCCCTGGAGATCCTCGAGGGCGGGCCAGCCCGGCGCGAAGGCGAGCCGTCCCTGCTCCAGCCGCGCCGTGACTTCGAACACGCCGCTGCCGGGCTCCGTGAAGGGGAAGCGGCGCAGGTCGCCCTTGAGCCGCGCTCGCACATCGCGCGCGTTTCCGGCGAGCAGGGCCCGCGACAGCCACGCCCGGGTGTTGGGCCCCGCCAGCAGCGGCACGTAGCGTGGCACCGCGGCAGCCGCCACGGCGGGAACCGCCAGCGCCGCGTCGACCACGCCCGGCCCTCCCTGGGCGGCGTGCCAGCTGCCGGTGGCGGTGGCCGTGAAGTCGGGGTTGATGGCCACGAACCGGCTCACGGTCACGGCGGGCAAGCCCTCGCCGATCGTCCACTCGGCGGCCACCTGCACGCGCTCGAACCGCAGCGGCTCGGAGAACATCCTCGGCCAGGTGATCACCAGCGGCGTCGAGTCCAGTTCGAGGCGACCGCCATTGGCGTCCGAGCGAACCCGCCCGCTCACGCCCGACACCCCCGGCCAGCGCTCCGATGCAGCCACCGAGACACCCTGCAGGCGGCCGGTGACCTCCACGCCCGGTCCACCGGCGTTCGGTCGCGCGGGCACGCGCACGCTCAGCGCCTCCACCCGCCCGGCGGGCGAGAGCGCCGTCACGAGGCTGCGCACCTGATCGGGCAGCGGCAGCGCCGGAGCCAGCCGCGCCAGCACGGCCAGTTCGAGCTGGTCGGCCTCGAGCACGGTCTCGGCTGCCGGGTCGCCGGCCGGACCGCGGCGCAGCACCACGTTGGCCTCGCGCAGCGGTCCGCCCTCCGGCGGCAGCACCGAGAGGCGCCGCGCCTGGGCTTCGAAGCCGCCCCCGTCGCGGCGCACCCAGTGCAGCCGGCCCTGGAGGGCCCGCAGTGCCATCACCGGCAGCTCGCCGGAC
>CAZXJW010000130.1:0-8575 GCA_964641005.1 uncultured Rhodocyclaceae bacterium | reverse complement strand
CCGGTGGACGGCACCATCGCCGTCTTCCGCAACGCCGTGGCGCAGACCATCGTGGCGAGCGCCCCGGGCGCCGGGCAGTGCACGGTGAATTACACCACCGGCATCGTCACCTTCGGCGGCACCGCGCCCGCCGGCACCGACACGCTCACCTGGTCCGGCCAGTTCGACGTGCCGGTGCGCTTCGACCTCGACGCCATGCAGGCCCGGGCGCTGCGCACGCACGGCGCCCGCGCGCTCATGTCGTGGGATTCGATCGCGCTGATTGAGCTGCGCAACCCCGCATGAAGAGCCTTAGCGCCAACCTCGCCACCCACATCGCCGGCGAGACCACCACGCTCGCCACGTGCTGGAAGGTCACGCGCACCGACGCGCAGGTGTTCGGCTTCACCGACCACGTCGAGGACCTCACCGTCTCCGCGCAGCTCTATAAGGCCGCCACGGGGTACACCGCGAGCGCCGTGCAGTCCTCCGCCGACCTCGCCGTCGACAACGTGGACCTCGAGGGCGTGCTGGACGCCACCACCATCACCGAGGGCGATCTCCTCGCCGGCGTGTGGGACTACGCGCTGGTGGAGATCTTCCGCGTGAACTACACCGCGATCGCCGACGGCGTGCTCTGGCTGCGCAAGGGCCGCCTCGGGCAGATCCGCTTGAACCGCGCCACCTTCGTGGCCGAGCTGCGCGGCCTCGCGCAGGCGCTGCAGCAGACCATCCTCGAGGTGTACACGCCCGGCTGCCGCGCCAACCTCGGCGACGCACGCTGCGGCGTCGCGCTCGGGCCGCTGACCGTCGCCGGCACGGTGACCGGCGGCATCGTCGGGCGCAGCGTGTTCGCGGCCAGCGCGCGCACCGAGGCGACCGGCTGGTTCGACGGCGGGCTGCTCACGTGGACGAGCGGGGCCAATGCCGGCCGCACCATGGAGGTGAAGCTCTTCACCGCCGGCACCGACGTGTTCACCCTCGCGCTGCCCATGACCGGCACGATCGCGATCGGCGACGCGTACACCGTGTACCCCGGCTGCCAGAAGCGGCTGATCACCGACTGCAAGACCAAGTTCAACAACGTGGTCAACTTCCGCGGCGAGCCGTACGTGCCGGGCGAGGCTGCGCAGTGGGCACGTTGAATGAGGGCGCGGTGATCTCCGGTTCGGACGTCGCCGCGGCGGCACGCGCCTGGCTCGGCGTGCCCTTCCGCCACCAGGGCCGCAGCCGCGAGGGGGTGGACTGCGCGGGCCTCATCATCTGCATCGCGCGCGAGCTCGGCCTTGTGGACGCGGGCTTCGACGTGCAGGGCTACTCGCGCCGGCCCGACGGGGTGTCGCTCCTCGCCGCGTGCGGCATGCACTGCGAGCGGATCCTGCCCGCGGGTATGGCCCCGGGCGATGTCGCCCTGCTGCGCATCGATCAGCACCCGCAGCACCTCGCCGTGCTCGCGGAGTACTTCGCCGGCGGCCGCTCGCTCGTGCACGCGTACGCGCCGGCCCGCGCGGTGGCGGAGACCCGCCTCGACGAGTGGTGGCAGCAGCGCCTGGTGGCCGTCTTCCGGCTGCCGGGCGTGGAGGCCGCGTAGATGGCCGTCCTCGCGCTCGGCCTCGTCGGCGCCGCGCTCGCCCCGGCCGGCTACGCGTCGATCGGCTGGACGGTCGGCACCATCGCGGGCCAGCTGCTGTTCGGGAGCTCCAACCGCCAGGTGCAGGAGGGCCCGCGGCTCAACGATCTGCGGGTGCAGGCCTCCACCTACGGCGTCGGCATCCCGTACGTCGCCGGCACCATGCGGCTCGCCGGCAACCTCATCTGGACGAGCGGCATCAGCGAGAGCGTCACCGAGACCACGGAGGAGGTGGGCAAGGGCGGCGGCCAGGAGGTCACCACCCGCACGTACAGCTACTTCGCGAGCTTCGCGGTCGGCGTGGGCGAGGGGCCGATCGCCGGCGTGCGGCGCATCTGGGCCGACGGCGAGCTCATCTTCGACGCCAACGCCACGGACCTCAACGCGATCGCCGCGGCGGGCGCGGTGGGCGGCCAGATCACCGTGTACACGGGCTCGGAGACCCAGCTCCCCGACCCCACCATGGAGGCGTTCGAGGGCGCGGGCAACGTGCCGGCGCACCGCGGCCTCGCGTACGTGGTCTTCGCGAGCTACGACATCACCCGGTGGGGGCGGATCCCGAACCTCGAGTTCGAGGTGGTGGGCACCGGCAGCGTCGCCGCGCCCACCGTGGTCGCGCAGCCGCCCGCGCTGCACAACCGCTTCAGCGGCAACCAGGGGTACTTCGAGGGCGGGCTCATCCAGCTCGCCCGGCTCGCCGCCAGCGCGGCGCCCTCCACCACCGACGAGCGCTTCACCGTCACCCCGGCGGGCGACGTGGTGTCGTACACCAAGCGCCAGAACACCACGTACGCGCACAGCTTCGCGCATGGCACGTACGTGCCCACCGGCAACATCCTCGGGCTCTTCATCCCGGCGGGGCAGTCGCCGAGCTTCTTCTCCTGGCTGCGGCTCAACGGCACCGACGTAATCGAGTCGGACGCCAACATCCCCGGCGCCTTCAGCGGCGTGTACTTCCACGGCGCGTGGCGCCTGGGCGATACGGTGCTCGTCGCCTGCCACCAGACCGCGTTCCCCACGCGCTACCTCAACTTCTACCGCTGGAACGCGGCGCTCGGCCTGCCGGAGATCTCGCCGTTCAAGACCGTGGCCGTCGCCTGCGCCACCGACAACGAGGCCCGCCGCGCCGCCATCACCGTGGCCGACGGGCACTTCTACGTGAGCCGCCAGTTCGCCGGCACGCAGCAGCGCGGCCTGGACAAGTTCGACACCGAGGGCAACCTCGTCGATTCATGGAACTTCTCCACCGGCACCGCGGATGCCAGCGCGCCGGCGGGCATCGCCCTCGTGGACGGCCGGCTCTTCGTCTCCGCCACCAGCGGCGCCAACGGCTGCCTCGTCCAGATCGCGCCCGGCGGCGTGCACACCGTGATCAACGGGGCGCACAGCATCGTCACCGGCAACCCGGCGCCGGAGAACATCACCCTGCCCATCCCGGGGGCGGCGTGGGGCACCAACCACACCACCGGGCTCTCCGGTTCGGCGCTGCTCACCCCGGCCGTCACCGCGGGCAGTGCGCAGCTCGGCGCGCTGGTGCAGGCCATCTGCGTCAAGGCCGGCCTCACCGCGGCGGACGTGGACGTGACCGCGCTCTCCGACACCGTGGGCGGGTACGCCATCAGCCGCCCCATGACGGCGCGCGCGGCAATCGAGACGCTGCAGCAGGCGTTCTTCTTCGACGCCGTGGAGTCCGACACCAAGCTCAAGTTCGTGAAGCGCGGCGGGGCGAGCGCGGTCACCATTCCGGCCGACGATCTCGGCGCCACGGAGCCGGGCAGCGAGCCCGGCGATCTCGTGACCGTGGAGCGCATGGACGAGACCGAGGCGCCGCGGCAGGTGGTGGTGCAGTACTTCAACGGCGGCGGCGGGTACGCGCAGGGCAGCGAGTACGCGCGGCGCCTCGTCACCCGCTCCACCGAGCAGCGCTTCGTGGAGCTGCCCCTGGTGCTCACGCCGGACCAGGCGCGGCGCGCCGCCGACGTGCTGCTGTACGCCGCGCACCTAGAGCGCATGCCGCTCACCTGGGCCACCTCGCTCAAGTACGACCGCTACGAGCCCACCGACGTCGTCACGCTGGACGCCGGCACCACGCAGTACACGGTGCGCATCACCCGCAAGCGCAACGAGGGCCAGCGCATCGCCTGGGAGGGCGTGCTCGACCACGCCGGCGCGCACTCCGGCGCCGGCTCGGGCGCCACCGTGCAGGCCGATTCCACCGCGCTCGCGGTCCCCGGCCCGGCGCTGCTCGAGCTCCTGGACATCCCGCAGCTGCGCGAGGCCGACGACGACTTCGGCTTCTACGCCGCGCTGGCCGGCGTGCTCACGAGCTGGCGTGGCGCGGCGCTCTTCACAAGCGCCGACGGCGTGGACTACGCGCAGGCCGGCGCGGTGAGCGCGGGCACCGCGATCGGCGCGGCCACCACGGCGCTCGGCAACTTCACGGGCGGCAACGTCTTTGACGAGGGCAACACCGTCACAGTGCGCCTGGGCGCGGGCACGCTGTCCTCGGCCACGGAGGCGGCGGTGCTGGACGGGGCCAACCTCGCGCTCATCGGCTCGGAGCTCGTGCAGTTCAAGAGCGCCACGCTCGTCTCCGGCACCACGTACACGCTCTCCGGGCTGCTGCGCGGCCGCTTCGGCACCGAGCAGCACATGGCCACGCACGCCATCGGCGATCGCTTCGTGCTCCTGCAGACGGCGGGCCTGCTGCGTGTGGACCGGCCCACCTCGGAGCTCAACCTCACGCGCAGCTACAAGGCGGTGAGCTTCGGCCTCACGGTGGGGAGCGCCGGCGCGCAGCAGTTCGCCAATACCGGCGTGGCCAAGATGCCGCTCGCGCCGGTGCAACTGCGCGGGGCGCGCAACGCATCGAGCGACCTCATCGTCACCTGGGTGCGGCGTACGCGCTTCGGCGGCGCCTGGCGCGACTACGTGGACGCGAGCCTGGGCGAGAGCACCGAAGCCTACGAGATCGAGATCCGCAACGCCGGCAACACCGCCACGCTGCGCACCCTCAACAGCACCACGCCCACCGTCACGTACACCGCCGCGCAGCAGACCACCGACTTCGGCTCGCCGCAGGCCTCCATCAACGTGCGCGTGTACCAGATGTCCGCCGCGGTCGGCCGCGGCTTTCCTGCCTCGGGAGCCCTCTGATGGCCAACAGCAGCACCAACCTCGACCAGATCAGCCAGGCGCAGGCGCAGAAGGAGGTGACGGCCAACGCCATGTTCGACGCGCTGAGCCCCGCCTCGCTCTTCGGCCGGCGTGCGAGCACGAGCTCCGGCCTCACCTGGGGCTTCTACGGCGGCACGCTCTTCGTGGACGGCGTGGCCACGCAGATCGCCAACGGCACCGTGGCGCTCACCAACGCGGCCACCAACTACATCGAAGCCACCCGCGCCGGCGTGGTGAGCGCGAACACCACCGGTTTCACCGCGGGGCGCATGCCGCTCTACACCGCCGTGACGGCCGGCAGCGTGGTCACGAGCTACACGGACCACCGCACGCAGTTCGTGCCCTTCGAGGGCCGCATCACCCGGGCAATGGCGGACGCCAACCAGACCCTCACGCACGAGCAGGTGCGCGCCCGGATCGTGGAGGCCACCGGCGCGCTCACCGCGCAACGCAACCTGGTGCTGCCGCTCACGCAGGGCCTCACGTGCATCTTCAACAACACCACCGGCGGCTTCGGCGTGCAGGCGATCGGCGCCACCGGTACCGGCGTGGTGGTGGCCGCGGGCAAGCGCGCGCTCGTGTACGGCGACGGCACGAACATCGTGCGTGCCACGCTGGACGCCTGAGTATGACGCCGCCCAACATGGACCCCGCCGCGGCCGCCGCCGCGGGTGCCGCAACCGGTGCCGCGGCGTGGTTCGCGAGCTGGAGCGTCATCATCTTCGGCGCGCCGCTGCCGGTAGTGCTCGCCGGGCTGGCCGGCGCGCTCGTCGCGCTCTCCTTCCTGCCGCCCAGCACGTTCCTGCGCGCGGTGGCCACCGTCGCCGGCTCCACGCTGTGCGCGGCCTACCTTGAGCCGCTCGCGCAGCACATGGCGGACCTCCCGCAGCGCCTCGCGCTCGGCCTCGCGTTCGGCATCGGCCTGCTCGCGCAGCCGGTCATCGCGTGGGCGATGGGCAACATCCCGGCGGCGCTGGACCGTGTCACGTCGTGGGGGCGCAAATGACCGTGTACTCCGCGATCGAGGTCGTCTCGGCGGTCATCGTGCTCACGCTGAGCGTGCGCAACCTCAACGCCATGACGTCGTCCACCAGCCACTGGAGCCGCATCGCGTACATCATCCTCGCGGTGTGCAGCGCGGCGAGCCTGGTGCTCACCGTGGTACGCGAGCGCGACCTCACGCCGGTGGAGCTCGCCGCGCACGTGGCCGTGGCACTGCTCATGATCGCGGACCGCCGGCGTCACGGCGATCGGCGTGAGGTGCGGCGATGAACCTCGCGCGCGCAGCGGGCCTGCTCGAGCGCGAGCCGAACGTCCGCTCGTTCCTTAGCGTGATCCGCCACACCGAGGGCACCGAGCCCAACCCGCACGGCCACGACCCGTACCGCACCGTGTACGGCTACGGCTTCGAGCTCGCGACCCTCACGCACCACCCGAGCGACCCGGCGCTGGGCGCCGCGCGCTGGCCCGGCAAAGAGCTGCCGCCGCACTACTGCCGCGCGCTGGGCTTCCGGGGGCGCTGCTTCAGCACCGCGGCGGGCGCGTACCAGATGATCTGGCCCACCTGGTCGCGGCCGCGTACGCGCCTCGGCCTGCCGGACTTCTCGCCGCGCAGCCAGGACCTCGCGAGCGTGTGGCTGCTGCAGGACTGCGGCGCGCTGGAGCCGCTCATCCGCGGCGACCTGCTCGTCACGCTGCAGCACGCCTCGCGCGAGTGGGCGAGCCTGCCGTGGTCCACGGCAGGCCAGCCCAAGTACACGATCGACCGCGTACGCGAGATCTACGCGGCCGCCGGCGGCAGCACCTTTGCGTAACCACTGAAAGGAGACACACCATGTTCGGCATCACCGATCTTCCGCTCGCTCTCGTGATCCTCCTCGCGCTGGCCATCGGCTTCGGCATCGTCTGGTGGTCGCGCAAGAGTGCCAAGCACCCCGAGTGGGCCCGCCGGAAGGAGGCGGGCTTCGACGCCGCGCTGGAGACGGCCAAGGCGTTCACGCCGGCGCAGATCGATGCCGCGCTCGAGGCCGTGCGCGCGATCGAATGGCAGCGGGTCGGCGCGCAGGCCTACATCGCCGGGAAGCCGCTGGTGCAGGCCCTGCGCGAGAAGGCGCACGAGCTGCTCCGCCACGCGGACGAGCTCGAGCGCGGCAAGCCCGGCGACCGCTGACGTGCCGGTGTACCCGCTGGCCCTTGCGTGGCGCGGCTGGGCGGCGCTGATCGCCGCCGCGGCCGCGATCGCGCTCGCCGTGTACGTGTGGCAGCTCCGCGCGCGGCTCGACGTCGCGCACCAGCGCGTGGCGGTGCTGGAGCAGGCGGTGGCGCAGTACGCGGGCGTGATCGAGCAGCAGGCCGGCGCCGTCGATCGCTGGATCGCCGCGGCCGAGGAGGCCGTGAGGGACGGCCAGGCGGGGGCCGCCAAGGCGCGAGCGGCCGCTGCGCCGTATCGTCAGCAGGCCGAGCAGCTCCGAACGCCTATGGAGCCGCCTGAGCGGTCTGCGGCGGCGGCGGTGGCGGAGATCCGGAAGGGGCTGCGGCCGTGAAGCTCTCCAGCGTCTTGAGACAGGCCGAAGGCGGCATGCTGATGTTCTGGCGTCCCGGGTGCGACGGCGCGCATCAAGTGCGCGTCAGGTCCGCCGACGGGCCGCGCCCATCCTGGGAGTGGAACGGCGACGCCGAGCGCCCGACATTCTCGCCGTCGATCCTGGTGCGCGGCGTGGAAATGACCGAGAAGGGGCGCGCCGACTATGAGGCGTGGGCTGCGGGAGGCTACCCGGCGCACTCGGGCCCGTTCGATTCGCGTCCCTTCGTCTGTCACTCGTTCGTGACCGGTGGCCAGATCCAGTTCCTGGCCGACTGCACGCACGCGCTCGCGGGCCAGACCGTGCCGCTGCCTACCTGGGAGGGCGCGGGCGAATGAAGGCGGCCGGCGAGGTGCTCTGGACCGTCGTCGTGCTGCTCGCGATCGCCGCCATGCTCGGCCTGGCCGGCTGCAGCGGTGCGCCACGTGTGCCCGCCGTTGTCCAGGTGCCGGTCCCGGGCGCGTGCCTGCGCCCCGGCTCGGTGCCCCCGTTGCCGGCGATCGCGAGCGACGCCGAGCTCGCCCGCATGGACGACTTCGACCTGGTGCGGACGCTTGCACGCGAGCGGGTCGAGCTGCTTGCCTGGTTCGCCGAGATCCTGCCGGTGCTCGAGGCGTGCGCGCGCGTGCCGCTGGCGCCGAGCTGGAGCATCAGGCGATGACGACGAAGGCGCCGAAGCTGCCGACGTACGACGAGCGCCGCGACGGCAACCGCTTCCGCTGGGTGCTTCGTGCGGCCGAAGAGACGCGCGAGCGGCGTCTGCGCGAGCGCCGTGACGAGTACATGCGCAACCACACCGCCGCCCGGCCGATCTCGCCGATCCAGCGCCCGCCGATGGAAGACGAGCACTAGCGGCCGCAAGCGCGTACGGCCTTCTCGATCGCGGCGGCGAAGGAGTTCTGGGTGAAGACGGCGGGGCCGATCGCGATGCGGGCCTCGACCTGATCGCCCACCTGCTTGATGTCGGTCACGGCCACCGTGCGGTTGTAGCCGCTCTCGCGGATCTCGCCGGGCGACGCGCACCCGGCCAGCATTGCCACCAACACCATGAGCATCAGCCGCATCGTTATCTCCTGTGTTTCGGCGATCCATTGCCGGCGAGGGCGGCGCGGTGATACAGAATCGATACAGCCGCGCCGGTTTCCCTGAGAGTCTATCCATTGAACTACGGTGGGAGGGGTCGATTTTACGCGATGCATGCGCGCCC
>CAZXJW010000129.1:0-8625 GCA_964641005.1 uncultured Rhodocyclaceae bacterium | reverse complement strand
CCAACCTCGAGAAGATCCCGACGCTCAAGCCCGCCTTCCGCAAGGACGGCACGGTCACCGCCGCCAACTCCAGCTCCATCTCCGACGGCGCCGCGGCGCTGGTGCTGATGCGCCGCTCCGAGGCGCAGAGCCGCGGGCTCGCGCCGCTGGCCACCATCCTCGCCCACTCCACCCACGCCCAGGAGCCGGGGCTGTTCACCACCGCGCCCGTGGGCGCCATCGCCAAGGTGCTCGGCGCCACGGGCTGGAAGGCCGGCGAGGTGGACCTCTACGAGATCAACGAGGCCTTCGCCGTCGTGACCATGGCGGCCATGCAGGAGCACGGCCTGCCCCACGACAAGGTGAACGTGCACGGCGGCGCCTGCGCGCTGGGCCATCCCATCGGCGCCTCGGGGGCGCGCATCCTGGTGACGCTCATCGGCGCGCTGCGCGCGCGCGGCGGTCGCCGCGGCGTGGCGAGCCTTTGCATCGGCGGCGGCGAAGCCACCGCCATGGCCATCGAACTGGCGGCCTGAGGCCGCCACCGGCGCAACGCCCGCAGAGGCAGGCCGCAACACCGACGAGAAGGAGAGGGAAGTGTCGAACCAGCGCATCGGATTCATCGGCGTGGGCCTGATGGGCCACGGCATGGCCAAGAACCTGCTGCTCAAGGGTTTCCCGGTGACCATCCTGGGGCACCGCAACCGCGCCCCGGTGGAGGACCTTGTGGGGCGCGGCGCGCGCGAGGCGCGCGACGTGGCCGACGTGGTGCAGTCCTCCGACATCGTGTTCCTGTGCGTCACGGGCACCCCCGAGGTGGAGGACCTGATGCACCGCCCCGGCGGCATCCTCGCCTCGGCGCGCAGCGGGCTGATCGTGGTGGACACCTCCACCAGCCAGCCGGCCTCCACCCTGAAGCTGTTCGAGGCGGCGAAGGCCAAGGGCGTGCGCTTCGTGGACGCGCCCCTGGCGCGCACCCCCGTGGAAGCCGAGGAGGGGCGCCTGAACACCTTCGTGGGCGCCGATGCGCAGACTTTCGCCGAGCTGCGCCCGGCGCTGGCGGCCTACTGCGAGAACATCTTCCACATGGGCGAGGTGGGCACGGGCCACAAGATCAAGCTGCTCAACAACGTGATGGGCATCGGCATCGCGGCGCTCACCTCGGAGATGCTGGCGGCCTGCGCGAAGCTCGGAGTGGACTGGAAGAAGTTCTTCGAGGTGGTGGCCGGCGGGCCGCTCAACAACACCATGTTCCAGCGCGTGGCGGGGGGTGCCGCCGAGGGTGACCTCAAGCGCATGAAGTTCACCGTGCGCAATGCTGCCAAGGACCTGCGCTACTACTCGCAGATGGCCGCCGAGGCCGGTGTGGCCGGCGCGGTGGCACCGGCGGTGCTGCAGACCCTGCTGCAGACCATCGGACGCGGCTATGGCGACGAGTTCCTCGCCCACATGGTGAAGGGGCTGCTCGAGGTCAACGGGGTGCCCATGCCGGTGCCCGAGAAGAAGGACTGAGGATGGTGTCCGCGGGCGATCGCCGATGACCCTTCGACGGGTGTGCGTGTTCTGCGGCTCGGCGCCGGGCCGCGATCCGCGCTACGTGGAGGCCGCGCGCGGCTTCGGGGCGCTGCTCGCCCGGCGCGGCATCGACGTGGTCACCGGCGGCGGCCGCGTGGGGATGATGGGCGCCGTGGCCGAGGGTGCGCTGGAGGCGGGCGGGCGCGTCACCGGCGTGATCCCGCGGGTGCTCATGGAGCGCGAGGTGGCCTTCGAGGGCCTCACCGATCTCGTCGTCACGGGCTCCATGCACGAGCGCAAGCAGCGCATGGCCGCGCTGTCGGACGCCTTCGTGGCATTGCCGGGTGCCTTCGGCACGTTCGAGGAGCTGTGCGAGATGGTCACCTGGACGCAGCTCGGCATCCACGACAAGCCCCTCGGCCTGCTGGACGTGCTCGGCTACTGGCGCGCGCTGCTGGCGCTGTTCGACCACGCCGTTGCCGAGGGCTTCCTGCGCCCCGAGAACCGGGCGCTGGTGCTCGCCGATGCCGATCCCGTGGCCCTGCTCGATGCCGTCGCCCGCGCCCGTCCTTCCCCTCCGGCTGCGCCGCTCGCGCCGGAGAACGCATAATCCGCATTTTTCGCCGAGCCCGACCATGCCGATCACGAAGGGAATCAAGCAGCTCATCGCCGAGGCGCGCACGCGCATACGCACCCTCAGCGTGGAGGAGGCGCTCGCGAAGCACGCCGACCCGGACGTGCTGTTCGTGGACATCCGCGACGTGCGCGAGCTCGAGCGCGAGGGCATGATCCCGGGTGCCTTCCACGCCCCGCGCGGCATGCTCGAGTTCTGGGTCGACCCGGACAGCCCGTACTACAAGGAGGTGTTCGGCAGCGGCAAGGAGTTCGTGTTCTATTGCGCCTCGGCGTGGCGCTCCTCGCTCGCCACGGCGGCGATGCAGGACATGGGCCTTGCCCCGGTGTGCCACTTCGAGGGCGGCTTCAACGCCTGGAAGCAGGCCGGCGGGCCGGTGGTGCCGCGGCCCGCGAAGCACGGCTGAGGGTGCGCGCATGGGCGTGATCCGTTCCCGGCTCAATCCGCGCAGCGACGAGTTCCGCGCCAGCCAGGCGGCCATGGCGGCCATGGTGGCCGACCTGCGCAGCCAGGTCTCCCGGGTGGCCGGGGGCGGCGGCGCGGCGGCGCGCGACAAGCACGTGGCGCGCGGCAAGCTGCTGCCACGCGAGCGCGTGCGCACGCTGCTGGACGTGGGCTCGCCCTTCCTGGAGCTGTCCCAGCTCGCCGCCCACGGCATGTACAACGACGAGTCGCCGGGCGCGGGCATCATCACCGGCATCGGTCGCGTGTCGGGGCGCGAGTGCGTGGTGGTGGCCAACGACGCCACGGTCAAGGGCGGCACCTACTACCCCATGACGGTGAAGAAGCACCTGCGCGCCCAGGAGATCGCCTGGCAGAACCGCCTGCCCTGCATCTACCTGGTGGATTCGGGTGGCGCCAACCTGCCCAACCAGGACGACGTGTTCCCCGACCGCGACCACTTCGGCCGGATCTTCTTCAACCAGGCCAACATGTCCGCCGCCGGCATCCCCCAGGTGGCGGTCGTGATGGGTTCGTGCACCGCCGGCGGGGCCTACGTGCCCGCCATGAGCGACGAGTCCGTCATCGTGCGCAACCAGGGCACCATCTTCCTCGGCGGCCCGCCGCTGGTGAAGGCGGCCACGGGCGAGGTGGTGAGCGCGGAGGACCTCGGGGGTGCGGACGTGCACACCCGCGTGTCGGGCGTCGCGGACCACTACGCCCTGGACGACCGCCACGCCCTGGAGATCGCGAGGCGCATCGTCGGGCACCTGAACCATGCCAAGCGTGTGGGCATGGATCTGGCCGCACCCGAGGCGCCGCTGCACCCGGCCGAGGAACTGCACGGCGTCATTCCCGTCGACGCCCGCAAGCCCTTCGACGTGCGCGAGATCATCGCCCGGGTGGTGGACGGCTCGGTTCTCGACGAGTTCAAGCAGAACTACGGCACCAGCCTGGTGTGCGGATTCGCCCGCATCTTCGGGTATCCTGTGGGCCTCGTCGCGAACAACGGCATCCTGTTCTCCGAATCGGCGCTCAAGGGTGCCCACTTCATCGAGCTTTGCGCCCAGCGCGGCATCCCCCTGGTGTTCCTGCAGAACATCACCGGCTTCATGGTGGGCCGCAAGTACGAGTCGGGCGGCATCGCCAAGGACGGCGCCAAGATGGTGACCGCGGTGGCCTGTGCGAAGGTGCCCAAGTTCACGGTCATCATCGGCGGGAGCTTCGGTGCCGGGAACTACGGCATGTGCGGCCGTGCCTACAGCCCCAGGTTCCTGTGGATGTGGCCCAACGCCCGCATCTCGGTCATGGGCGGCGAGCAGGCGGCGAGCGTGCTTGCCACGGTGAAGCGCGACGGCATCGAGGCGAAGGGCGGCCAGTGGAGCCGCGAGGACGAGGAGGCCTTCAAGGCACCCATCCGCGCCCAGTACGAGACGCAGGGTCACCCCTACTACGCCAGTGCGCGGCTGTGGGACGACGGGGTGATCGATCCCGCCGACACCCGCCGGGTGCTGGGCCTGGGGCTGTCCGCGGCGCTGAACGCGCCGGTGGAGGAAACGCGGTTTGGCGTGTTCCGGATGTGAGGCCGGGACCTGGGTTTTCTGGTTGGGGGTGAAGCAACACGATGGTCGAGAAGAAGCCGGAATCAAAGGGGCGTCCCTCCGCGGAGGTGGACGTGGTCACTCTGAAGAACATCGGGCCGCAGTCGGCGAAGTGGCTGTCCGCGGTGGGCATCCGCACCAAGAAGGACCTCGAGGACGTGGGCGCCGTGAACGCCTTCCGCCTCATGCGCAGCCATGGCTACAACGTCACCCCGGTGATGCTGTACGCGCTGCAGGGCGCGCTCATGGACCTTCACTGGAACCGGCTGCCGGGCAAGCTGAAGGACGACCTCCGCGCCCGGGCCCGCGCCGATGAGCAGCCTCCCCGCTGAGGGCGCCGTCAAGGTCTCGGTCCAGGGTGCCGTGGCCACGGTGCTCATGGACCGCCCCGACGTCCACAACGCCTTCGACGACCGCCTCATCTCGGAACTCACGGCGGTGTTCCACCGCCTCGGCGCCGACGCGTCCGCGCGCGTCATCGTGCTGGCGGCCAGCGGCCGCAGCTTCTCGGCCGGCGCCGATCTCAACTGGATGAAGCGAATGGCCGCGTACTCGGGCGACGAGAACGTGTCCGACGCTCGCGGACTCGCGGGGCTGATGCGCACCATCGAGCGCCTGCCCAAGCCCGTGATCGCGCGCGTGCAGGGCGCGGCCTTCGGCGGCGGCGTGGGCCTGGTGGCCTGCTGCGACATCGCCGTGGCCGCGCGCGAGGCGGTGTTCTGCCTCTCCGAGGTGCGCCTGGGCCTCATTCCCGCCGTCATCAGCCCCTACGTCGTGCGCGCCATCGGCGCGCGCGCGGCACGGCGCTATTTCCTCACGGCAGAGCGCTTCGGTGCCGACGAGGCCCACCGCCTGGGGCTGGTGCACCAGGTCACCGATGCCGACGGGCTCGATGCCGCCGTGTCGGCGCTCTGCGGCCACCTGCTCAAGGGTGGACCCGTGGCGCTCGGGTCGGCGAAGGACCTGATCTTCGCCGTCTCCGACCGTCCGGTGGACGACGCCGTCGTCGAGGACACGGCGCGGCGCATCGCCGCCCAGCGCGCCGGCGCGGAGGGCCGCGAGGGCGTGGCCGCCTTCCTCGAGAAGCGTCCGCCGTCCTGGATCGCCTGATGTTCGACACCCTGCTCATCGCCAACCGCGGCGAGATCGCCTGCCGCGTGGCGCGCACCGCGCGGCGCCTGGGCGTGCGCACGGTGGCGGTCTATTCCGAGGCCGACGCGAAGGCCCTGCACGTGTCGCTGTGCGACGAGGCCCACCTCATCGGCCCGGCCGCGGCGCGCGAGAGCTACCTGCGCGGCGAGCGCATCCTCGAGGTGGCCCGGCGCACTGGCGCCCGGGCCATCCACCCCGGCTACGGATTCCTGTCCGAGAACGAGGACTTCGCCGAGGCCTGCGCGGCCGCCGGCGTGGTGTTCGTGGGCCCGCCGCCGTCCGCCATTCGCGCCATGGGCTCGAAGAGCGCCGCCAAGTCGCTGATGGAGAAGGCGGGCGTGCCCCTGGTGCCCGGCTACCACGGCGAGGACCAGGATCCGGCGCTGCTCGCCCGCGAGGCGCAGCGCATCGGCTATCCGGTGCTCATCAAGGCCTCCGCGGGCGGTGGCGGCAAGGGCATGCGCATCGTGCGCGATGCATCCGGGTTCGCCGAGGCGCTGGCTTCCGCGAAGCGCGAGGCGATCTCCTCCTTCGGCGACGACCGCGTGCTGGTGGAGCGCTACCTCGACCGCCCGCGCCACATCGAACTGCAGGTGTTCGCCGACCGCCACGGCAACTGCGTTCACCTGTTCGAGCGCGACTGCTCGGTGCAGCGCCGCCACCAGAAGGTGCTCGAGGAGGCGCCCGCGCCCGGCATGACAGCCCAGCGCCGCCGCCAGATGGGCTCGGCCGCCGTGGCGGCTGCGCGTGCGGTGGGCTACGAGGGCGCCGGCACGGTGGAGTTCATCGCCGAGGGCAGCGGCGAGTTCTTCTTCATGGAGATGAACACCCGGCTTCAGGTGGAGCATCCGGTCACGGAGATGATCACCGGACTCGACCTCGTGGAGTGGCAGCTGCGCGTGGCCTCTGGCGAGCCGCTGCCGCTGTCGCAGGAGCAGTTGGAGATCAACGGCCACGCCATCGAGGCGCGCGTGTACGCCGAGGATCCGGCGCGCGGCTTCGTGCCCTCCATCGGCCGGCTTGCCCACCTGCGCGAGCCCGCGCCCTCTGCCCACGTGCGCGTGGACACGGGAGTGCGCGAGGGCGACGAGATCGGCGTGCACTACGACCCCATGATCGCCAAGCTGATCTGCTGGGACGTGGACCGCGGTGCTGCGCTGCGGCGCCTGCGGCAGGCGCTGGCCGACTACCAGGTGGCCGGACTCGCCAGCAACCTCGAGTTCCTCTCGGCGGTGACCGCCCACCGCGCCTTCGCCCGCGCCCACGAGGAGCCGGGCCTGCTCGACACAGGCCTGATCGAGCGTTACTCGGCCGAGCTGTTCCCGGCACGCGAACCCGTTCCCGACGCCGTGCTCGCGGTGGCTGTGCTGGCGCAGCTGCGCGAGGCAGAGCGCCGCGCACGGGACTTCGCGACCGGCTCCGGTGACCCCCACTCGCCGTGGCATGCCACCGACGGCTGGCGGCTCAACGAGGACAACTTCCACGTGTTCCGTTTCCTGGATGGGGAACGACCCGTGGCGGTGACGGCGCACTACCGCGACGACGGCTACGTCCTCGACCTGCCGTCGGGCAGCGTGCGTGCCCACGCCACCGACGGCCAGGATGGCGGACTGGTGGTGAACCTGGACGGTGCGCGTTCCCACGCGCACGTGGTGCGGCGAGGTGACACGCTGACGGTGTTCGCCTTCGGCCGCAGCCATGCCCTCGGGCTCGAGGCCGCGCGCAGCGTCGACGACGACGATTCCGGCGGCAGCCTGGCGGCCCCCATGCCAGGCTCGGTGGTCGAGGTGCTGGTGCAGGCCGGTACCACGGTGGAGAAGGGCGCCGCCCTGCTCATCCTCGAGGCCATGAAGATGGAGCACACCATCCGTGCGCCCGCCGCCGGCACGGTGAAGGCCGTGTTCTTCGCCAGGGGAGATCAGGTCACCGAGGGCGTCAACCTGCTCGATTTCGAGGCGGCGTCCTGACGCCGCGGGCGCGGCCGCCCGGTCGCGCCATCAAGGCCCTCGCGGGCCGCGGAGGAGTCCCATGAAACATCCCGACAGCGTGCGCATCGTCGAGGTGGGGCCGCGCGACGGCCTGCAGAACGAGCCCGGCACCGTGCCCACGGCCGTGAAGGTGGCGCTCATCGAGCGCCTGGCCGAGGCCGGCCTGCCGGCCGTGGAGGCCACCAGTTTCGTGTCGCCGAAGTGGGTGCCGCAGATGGCCGATGCCGCCGAGGTGATGGCCGCGATGCGGCGCCGCCCCGGCACGAGCTATCCGGTGCTCGTGCCCAACCTGAAGGGCCTGGAGGGGGCGCTCGCGGCCGGCGCGCAGGAAGTGGCGGTGTTCGCCGCCGCCTCCGAGAGCTTCTCCCGGCGCAACATCAACTGCAGCATCGACGAGTCCCTGGCCCGCTTCGAACCCGTGTGCGAGCAGGCGCTGGCGGCCGGCGTGAAGGTGCGCGGCTACGTCTCCTGCGTGCTGGGCTGCCCCTACGAGGGCGACGTGGCACCCGAGGCCGTGGCGCGGGTGTCCGCGCGGCTGGAGGCCATGGGCTGCTACGAAGTCTCCCTCGGCGACACCATCGGCACGGGCACGGCGGATGCCACCCAGCGAATGATCGAGGCGGTGGCGCGGCAGGTGCCGCCGGCGCGGCTGGCGGGGCATTTCCATGACACCTACGGCCAGGCGCTCGCCAACATCCTGGCCGCCATGGACATGGGCGTGGCCACCTTCGACAGTTCCGTGGCCGGGCTGGGCGGCTGTCCCTACGCGAAGGGCGCCACGGGCAACGTGGCCACCGAGGACGTGCTCTACCTGCTCCACGGCCTGGGCGTGCGCACCGGCGTGGACCTCGACGCGGTGGTGGACGCGGGCACGTTCATCTGCGAGGCCATCGGCCGCGCGAATGCCTCGCGTGCCGGGCGCGCCATCGCCGCCAAGCGGGCCCGCGCGGCCGCCTGAGCAGCACGATCCTCAGCGGTTCTCGAGGCGGCCGTAGTCGAGCAGTCCGCCGTCGCGGCCCGCCCATGCGGCGTGGGCGTCCTGCAGGGCGTCGCTGGCGGACCAGAAGCCCGGGTCGGTGCGGCGCAGCGCGAAGCGGTCGGCGAGACGGCGATAGTCGGCCTCGGAACCCAGCGACGCGATGGCGCCGGCCAGGGCCGGCAGTTCGTCGCGCCGGAGCCGGTAGATCGCGTTCGGATAGGCGCCGGTGAAGCCGCGCAGCACGGTGAGCGCGTTCTCCTCCGGCGCGAGTGCCCGGCTTTCGCGGAAGAGCGTGGACACGTTCAGGTGTCCCGTGTCCCGCAGCAGCGTGAAGTG
>CAZXJW010000128.1:0-8659 GCA_964641005.1 uncultured Rhodocyclaceae bacterium | reverse complement strand
TGCTGCCCTTCAGCAGCAGGCGCTCGAGGATCTTCTTGATGTCGAACTTCTCGTACTTCGCGTCGCGAACGCCCAGTGCGACGTTCTCGAAGTCGCAGAACATCGCCATGCTGCGGGTGTCGTTGCCGGCCATGCCGGTTGTCTCCTTCAGGCCGTGGCGGCCCGGTGGGCTGCGCGCCGGCCCACGCCCAGGGCGGTGGCGAGCGCGAGCAGTTGGAACAGGCCGATCACGGCGAACAGCCAGCCGGCGTGGTGCGCGTCCATCATGGCGCCGAACAGCGGCGGTGCGATGGCCACGCCGATGTCCAGCCCCGAGTAGACCACGCCATAGACGCGGCCGGTGGCGTGGCGCGGTGCGGCCGCGCGCACCAGCAGGTCGCGCGACGGGCCGGCGATGCCGGCCGCGAAGCCCATCGCGGCGATGGGTGCGGCCACCAGCCAAACGGGCACCGCGCCCGTGGCGAGCAGCGCCGACATGGCGGCCGCGAGCACGAAGGAGCCCGCGATGATGTGGTCGTGGCGGCTGTTGCGCGCCGCGAGGAAGCCGCCCAGCACGTTGCCTCCGGCGCTCGCGAGCATGTAGAGCGTCACGGCGCCGGTGGCGAGCGCCAGCGGCGCAGCGTAGAGCTCCTGCAGCGCCGCCGGGGCGAAGCTCTGGATGCCGCCCAGTGCCATGGCCATGGTGAGGAAGAAGCCGAAGCACACCCACACGGCGGGCTCGCGCAGGAAGGCCAGCGCGTGGACATCGGCAGCCTCGCGCGCGGCCCGCGCGCGACGCGAGCGATGCTCGGCGGCCGTGTCGTGCAGGGCGTCGCGATGCAGCAGCAGCATCACCAGCACCGTGACGGCGAGCGCCGCCGCACCCACGAGCGCAGTGCGCCAGCCCGCGAAGCCGGCGAGCCCGGCCAGCACCACCGGCGCGGTGGCCCAGCCGATGGTGCCGGCCAGTCCGTGGGCGCTGAAGGCGTGGGCGAGCCGGCCGGTGCTCACGCGCTGGTTGAGCAGCGTGAAGTCGGCGGGATGGAACACGGCGTTGCCGAGGCCCGAGATCGCAGCACCGGCCAGCAGCACGGAATACGAAGGCGCGGCGGCCAGCACCAGGGCGGACAGCGCCAGCAGCGCCATGCCCGCGAGCAGCACGGGATAGGCGCCCACGCGATCCACCACGAAGCCCGCCAGCGCCTGGCCCACCCCCGAGACCGTGAACAGCACGGTCATGAGCAGCCCGAGTTCCGCGTAGCTCAGTCCGAACTCGACCTTCAGCCACGGGAACAGCGGCGCGACGATGAGGTGGAAGAAGTGCGACGTTCCATGGGCCACGCCCACGACGCCGATGACGCGGGCATCGCGGCGAAAGCCGGCGTCGGCGGACGGGAACAGCGCGGACATGGAGATGGCTGGGACGGACGTCGAGGGAAGGCCGGCAGTATAAGCCCCGCTCCCGGCATGGCCGGGCGATAATCGCGGTGCGAAGTCGGCCGGGCAGCCGCTGTGCGCTCCGGGCGCGCAGAGGAAAGTCCGGGCACCGCAGGACAGGATGCCGGCTAACGGCCGGGCGCCGCGAGGCGACGGATCAGTGCAACAGAAAACACACCGCCGATGGCCCGCGAGGGATCAGGCAAGGTTGAAATAGTGCGCGGCCCGCAAGGGCTGCGGGGGCGGGCGCAAGCCTTCCCCGGGTAAGAGCCCACTGTCCCGGCGGTAACGTCCGGGGCTGGCAAACCCCATCCGGTGCAAGACCAAATAGGGAAGCCATGGCGTGGTCCGCGCCGCTTCCGGGTAGGTTGCTTGAGGCCGCGGGTGACCGCGGTCCCAGAGGAATGGCTGCCTCGGGGCGAAAGCCCCGCACAGAACCCGGCTTACAGGCCGGCTTCGCACTTCACGAATCTCCCTTCCTCGCCAGGCGCCGCGTCGGCCTCTGGCGACGGCCTTTTCTGAAGTGCTTTCTCAGATATCTGCGCTAAACAATTGTTTAAAAACAATTGATGTGGCAATCTGCCCCAGGGCTCAAGTCTCGACCGTAAGTGCTTGTCGCGCTTGGAAAAACCCCCGAGGTTTTCCTTGACCCTCGGTTCCGATTGCAATAAAGTGGGAAAAAGTTGGCGAAAGTGGGTTTTTCTGGAAAAACCTGCCACTTCAAGGACCTTTCCCGGTGTTCCAGGGCGCAGCCCAGATCAGTCTCGACGCAAAAGGCCGGTTGGCAGTGCCAACGCGGCATCGGGACCGTTTACAGGCTGAATCGGCAGGTAAGCTAGTACTAACTGCACATCCGCACCGGTGCCTGCTCCTCTACCCCGCCGGGGCGTGGGAGCCGATCCGCGCGCGGATCATGACCTTCTCCTCCTTCGACCCCCAGACCAGCCTGTGGAAGCGGCTTCTGGTGGGTCACGCCGAGGACGTGGAGCTCGATGCCAGCGGCCGGGTGCTCATCTCGCCCGAACTGCGCCGCTTCGCCGGCATCGAGAAGCAGGTGATGCTGTTCGGCCAGGGCAGCCACTTCGAACTCTGGAGCGCGGAGGCATGGGAGGCGCAGCTCGCCCGCATGCCGGCCCAGGTGGAGTCGCTGCCGGCCGGGATGGAGAACTTCGCCCTGTGACCGAGGCGCCAGGCGCGGGCGCCCACGCGCCCGTGCTCGCGCGCGAGGCCATCGAGGCGCTGAACGTCCGGCCCGGGGGCGTCTACGTGGACGCCACCTTCGGCCGGGGAGGGCACAGCCGCCTGATCCTGGAGCGGCTGGGCCCCGGCGGTCGGCTGATCGCGCTGGATCGCGACCCGGAGGCGGTCGCGGCATCGAGCGCCATCGCCGATCCGCGCTTTTCCTGCGTGCGCGCGCGCTTCGGCGACGTGTCGCGGGTGCTGGACGAGGCTGGCGTGGCGCGCATCGACGGCGCGCTGCTCGACCTCGGCGTGTCGTCGCCGCAGCTCGACGACCCGAAGCGGGGCTTCTCGTTCCGCCGCGACGGGCCGCTCGACATGCGCATGGATCCCGACGCGGGCGAGCCGGCTTCCGGGTGGCTCGCGCGGGCGCAGGAAGACGAGATCAGGGAGGTCATCGCGAAGCATGGCGAAGAACGGTTTGCTAAACAGATTGCAAGAGCGATTGCTGCGGCTCGGGGCCGCGAACCTCTCCGCACCACACGGCAGCTTGCCGCGCTCGTGGCAGCGGCCGTTCGCACGCGCGAGCCAGGCCAGGATCCGGCGACTCGGACGTTCCAGGCTCTACGGATTCACGTCAATCAGGAGCCCGAGGAACTGGCGCTAGCGCTGCCCGCCCTCATGGGGCGGCTCGCGCCGGGAGGCCGCATCGCCGTGATCAGCTTCCACTCGCTCGAGGACCGCGTGGTCAAGCACGCCCTGCGCGCGGCGGCCTCGCCGCCGCCGCTGCCGGCGCGCCTGCCCATCCGCGCCGCCGACATCCCGCCGCCCGCAATGCGGCTGGTGGGTCGGGCCGTGCGTCCGTCCGCCGCCGAGACTGCGGCGAACCCGCGCGCCCGCAGCGCCATCCTGCGCGTCGCGGAGAAGACGTGATCCGCCTCGACCTCGTGCTGGTGGCCATCGTCGTGGCGTGCGCGCTGGGCACCGTCACGTCCCAGCACCAGGCGCGCAAGCTGTTCAACGACCTGGAGCAGGAGCAACGCCTGGCCAAGCAGCTCGACGTGGAGTGGGGCCAGCTCCAGCTCGAGCAGAGCACGTGGGCCATGCACCCGCGCGTGGAGAAGATCGCCGCCCAGTATCTCGGCATGCGAGTGCCGCCGTCGGCGCGCGTGCGCGTGGTGGAGCCTGCGGCGCGATGAACCCCTCCGCCCACCCCCAGCTGTCGCTGCGCCTGCCGCCGTGGCGCACGCGCTTCGTGTTCATCCTCATGGGCATCGCCTTCGCGGGCCTGGCCGGACGCGCGCTCTGGCTGCAGGGCATGAATCGCGAGTTCCTCCAGGCCAAGGGCGAGGCGCGCTACTCGCGCCTGCTCGAGATCAGCGCCCACCGGGGCATGATCACCGACCGCAATGGCGAACTGCTGGCCATCTCCACCCCCATGGAGTCGGTCTGGGCGAGCCCTGCGGATGTCGCCATCACGCGCGCCCAGCGGGCACGGCTCGCGGAACTGCTCGAGATGGAGGTGGAGGAACTCGACCGTCGCCTCGCAAATCGCGAGCGCGACTTCGTCTACCTCAAGCGCCAGCTGCCGCCCGCCGAGGCGGCCAGGGTGGTGCAGCTCGACGTGCCAGGCGTGTTCCTGCAGCGCGAGTTCCGCCGCTACTACCCGGCCGGCGACACCCTCGCGCACGTGCTCGGATTCACCGACCTGGACGACCGCGGCCAGGAAGGACTCGAGCTCGCATGGGAGGAATGGCTGGTGGGCCGGCCCGGTAGCCGCCGCGTCATCAAGGACCGCGTGGGACGGGTGGTGCAGGACGTGGCGAGCATCCGCGCGCCCCAGCAGGGCCGCGACCTCGCGCTGTCCATCGACCTCAAGCTGCAGTACCTCGCATGGCGCGAACTGAAGGCTGCCGTCGCCCTGCACCAGGCCAAGGCCGGCAGCATCGTGGTGCTGGACGTGCGCACCGGCGAGGTACTGGCCATGGCCAACCTGCCGAGCTTCAATCCGAACAACCGCGCCCGCTACAACGTGGTGCGGGCGCGCAACCGCGCGGTGGTGGACCTGTTCGAGCCGGGTTCGACCCTCAAGCCCTTCACCGTCGCCGCCGCCCTCGAAACCGGCGCGGTGCGGCCCGACTCGGTGATCGAGACGGCCGGCGGCTCGCTCACCATCGGCCCGGCCACCATCCGCGACGCCCATGCCGCCGGCAACCTCACCGTGGCGCAGGTGATCCAGAAGTCCTCCAACGTGGGAACGGCGCGCATGGCGCTGGCCATGCCACCCCAGCGCCTGTGGCAGACCCTCAATGCATCCGGCTTCGGCGCGCCGCCGCGCTCGGGATTTCCCGGCGAGGCGGGTGGCAGGCTGCGCGACCCGCGCAGCTGGCGGCCCATCGAGCAGGCGACCATGAGCTACGGCCACGGCATCTCCGTGAGCCTGCTGCAGCTCGCGCGCGCCTACACGGTGTTCTGCGGCGACGGCGAACTCAAGCCCGTCACGCTGGTGCGTCGTGACCAGCCCGTGGAGGGCGCGCCGGTGATCTCGGCCGCCACCGCCGCCACGGTGCGCCGCATGCTCGAGCTGGTGACCCAGCCGGGCGGGACCGCGCCACGCGCCCAGGTGCCCGGCTACCGCGTGGCCGGCAAGACCGGCACCGCCCACAAGCTGGTCAACGGCCAGTACGCCGCGGACCGCTATGCCTCGTCCTTCATCGGCTTCGCGCCGGCCTCCGATCCGCGCCTGCTGGTGGCGGTGCTCATCGACGAGCCCGGCGCGGGCCAGTACTACGGGGGCCAGGTGGCCGCGCCGGTGTTCTCCGCGGTGATGGCGGGCGCGCTGCGCATGCTGTCCATCCCGCCCGACCAGCCGGTGATCCGGACCGGCCCGCCCGACGACGTGACCGACATCGCGGAGGAGGTGTGAGAGTGGATGCCGCCTCCGGGCGTGCCGTGCTCGACGCCCTGGGCGTGCCGGTCGCCGGCATGACCGCCGACAGCCGTCGCGTGCGGCCCGGCGACGTGTTCCTGGCCTTCCCGGGGGAGCGCAGCGATGGGCGCGCCTTCATCGCGCAGGCCATCGCCGCCGGTGCGGCCGCCGTCCTCTACGAACCCGAGGGTTTCGCGTGGCGTGCGGAGTGGACGCTGCCCCGCGCCGCGCTCCCGGGGCTGCGGCGCCGCAGTGCCGAGCTCGCGGCCGAGGCCTTCGGCCATCCCTCGCGCGAGCTGCGCGTCGCGGGCGTGACGGGCACCAACGGCAAGACCTCCTGCACGCACTGGATCGCCCAGTCCCTCGGTCGCGTGGGCACGCCGTGCGCGGTGATCGGCACACTGGGCAACGGCTTTCCGGGCGTGCTCGAGCCGGCCTCGCACACCACGCCGGACGCGGTGAGCCTGCAGGGCGAACTGCGCCGCCTCGCCGACGGTGGCGCGGACGCGGTGGCCATGGAGGTGTCCTCCCACGGTCTCGACCAGGGCCGGGTGGAGGGCGTGCGCTTCCACACCGCCCTGTTCACCAACCTGACCCGCGACCATCTCGACTACCACGGCGACATGGCCGCCTACGGCGCGGCGAAGGCGAAGCTGTTCTCGTGGCCTGGCCTCGCCAACGCCGTCATCAACCTCGACGACGCCTTCGGCCGCGCGCTGGTGGCGGGCCTCGACCGTTCGCGCACGCGGGTGCTGGGCTACGGCGTGGGCCAGGGCGACATCGCCGCCCACGCGGTGGACCTCTCCACCCGCGGCCTGTCGCTCGAGATCCGCACGCCCTGGGGCGCGGCACGGCTGCGCAGCCGCCTGCTGGGGGGCTTCAACGTGAGCAACCTGCTGGGCAGCCTCGGGGTGCTGCTCGCCTCCGACGTGGCGCTGGACGCCGCAGCCGATGCGCTGTGCGAAGTGGAGCCCGTGGCCGGGCGCATGCAGCTGGTGCGCGTGCCCGGACGGCCGCTGGTGGTGGTGGACTACGCACACACCCCCGACGCCCTCGAGAAGGTCCTCGAGACGCTGCGCGAACTGGTGGGCCACGACGCGGGCGCGCGGCTGCTGTGCGTGTTCGGATGCGGTGGGGACCGCGATCCGGGCAAGCGCCCGATCATGGGCGAGATCGCCACCCGGCTGGCCGACTTCGCCATCGTCACCAGCGACAACCCGCGCTCGGAGGATCCGCTCGCCATCATCGAGCAGGTGGTGGCGGGCGCCCGCGCGAACCACGCCGTGGAGCCCGACCGCGCCGCCGCCATCGCCCGCGCGGTTCGCGAGGCAGGTCCGCGCGACGTGGTGCTGGTGGCCGGCAAGGGCCACGAGCGCACCCAGGAGATCGCCGGGGTGCGCCATCCCTTCGATGACGTGGCGGTGTCGCGCGCGGCGCTGGAGGCGGACCGTGTTTAGGCTCTCCGAGGCCGCCGCCGCGCTGGGTGCGTCCGTGCAGGGGCCCGACGCGGCCATCGACTGGGTCGGCAGCGACAGCCGCAGCGTGCGTTCCGGAGAGCTGTTCGTGGCCCTGTCGGGCGAGCGTTTCGACGGCCACGACTACGTGGATGCAGCGCTGGCCGCCGGGGCTGCCGCGGCGATGGTCCGCGACCCGGCGCGGGTGCGCACGGCCGGCGCCGCGCTGCTGGTGGTGCCAGACGCGCGGCTCGCGCTCGGGCGGCTGGGCGCGTGGTGGCGCGGCCGCATGGGCGCCACCGTTGCCGCCGTGACGGGCAGCAACGGCAAGACCACCACCAAGGAGATGCTTGCCGCGATCCTGCGCGCCCACGCGGGCGCCGACGCGGTGCTGGCCACCGAGGGCAACCTCAACAACGACATCGGCCTGCCGCTGATGTTGCTGCGCCTGCGGCCCGGCCACCGCTTCGCCGTGCTCGAGATGGGCATGACCCACCTCGGCGAGATCGCGTATCTCACGCGGCTCGGCCGGCCCGACGTGGCCGCCATCGGCAACGCCGGCACCGCCCACATCGGCGAACTGGGCTCGCGCGACAACATCGCCCGCGCGAAGGGCGAGATCTTCGAGGGGCTCGCCGGCGCGGGCATCTGCGTCATCAACGCCGACGATGCCTACGCGGGATTCTGGCGAGGACTGGCGGGCACGCACCGGGTGGTGGACTTCGCGCTCGATGCGCCTGCCGCCGTCACGGGCAGGCTCAGCGCCGAGGACCCGGCCGCCCTGGCCCTGCGCACGCCGGCGGGCGAGGCGATGGTCCGCTTGCAGGTGCCGGGGGTGCACAACGTGCGCAACGCGCTGTGCGCCGCGGCGTGCGCGGTGGCGCTGGACATCCCGCCGGCCGCCATCGCCGCCGGCCTCTCGGGTTACGGCGGCACCAAGGGCCGGTTGCAGCGCAAGGCCGGCCCGGCCGGGTCGGTGCTGGTGGACGACACCTACAACGCGAATCCCGACTCCATGAAGGCGGCGCTCGACTGGCTCGGCGGCCAGCCGGGCCGGCGCGTGTTCGTGATGGGCGACATGGGCGAGCTCGGCACGGACGCGCTGCGCATGCACGAGGAGGTGGGCGCACACGCGCGGCTGCGCGGCATCCACGCGCTGCTGGCGCTGGGCGAGGCCTCCGCCGCCGCGGCTGGCGCCTTCGGCGCAGGCGCGCGGCACTTCGATTCCGTGGATGCCCTCGCGGGCGCCGCCCGGGCAGAGTGCGCGCCCGGGGTCACCGTGCTGGTGAAGGGCTCGCGCTTCATGCGCATGGAACGGGTGGTGGAGCGCCTGGTCCAGTCCGTGGCCGAGGCCGGAGGAGGCCGCTGATGCTGCTCGCGCTCGCCGAATGGCTCGCCCAGGACATCCGCGCCTTCAACGTGTTCTCCTACATCACGCTGCGCGCGGTGCTGGCCACCATGACGGCGCTGATCATCTCCTTCCTCGTGGGCCCGGCGATGATCCGCAAGCTCACCGCCTACAAGATCGGCCAGTCGGTGCGCGACGACGGCCCGAAGTCGCACCTGTCGAAGGCCGGCACGCCCACCATGGGCGGAGCCCTCATCCTGGTGTCCATGGGCGTGGCCACGCTGCTGTGGGCCGACCTCACCAACCGCTTCGTCTGGGTGGTGCTGATCGTGA
>CAZXJW010000127.1:0-8737 GCA_964641005.1 uncultured Rhodocyclaceae bacterium | reverse complement strand
GGGGGGGGGGTGGAGGGGGGGGGGGGGGGGGGGGGGGTGGGTGGGGGGGGGGGGGGGGGGGGGGGGCGGGGGGGGGAGGGGCCGGCAATGGCGGTCGGTCCAATCCATCATCGGCGCCACGCACAGGCGCCACGGCGACGGCGCGGGGGCCGTCGCGGCCGCGTCTATAGTCTCGGTCGTTCGATGGGTCACGGGGCGGGCGGAAAGAGAGGGCCGCCATCCACACGCGGCCGGCAGCCGGAGGCGACGCAGATCGTCCGGCGCATCGCCATTACACGAGGAAACGATTATGCGTCAGGGTGGCGACCGCGCCCCTCCAGTCCAGACCCGCGCCGCACGTGCATCGGCCGCCACGCCGTCGGTGTCGGCGCGCTCGATCGAGCCGAGCCGCCCCACCGGCCTGCTCGCGTCCTTGCGCGACGACGTCGCCTTTCTCAAGGGCTTCCTGCAGCACCCCGACCAGGTGGGATCGGTGATCCCCAGTTCGGCGCGGCTGGAGCAGCGGCTGGTGCGATCGGCGCAGGTCGCCCAGGCCCGCTGCGTGGTCGAGCTGGGCCCGGGCACCGGCGGGACGACGCGCGCGTTCCTGCGCGCGCTGCCGGCCGGCGGCCAGCTGCTGGCCATCGAGCTGTCGGCGATGTTCCATGCGCGCATCAGCGCGCAGATCCGCGACCCGCGCTTCATCGCGCAACTGGGCAGCGCCGAGCAGATCGCGGAGTTTCTCGCCGCGCGCCGGCTGCCGGCGCCCGATGCGGTGGTCTCGGGCATCCCGTTCTCGACGATGCCGGCCGATGTCGCCGACCGCATCGCGCGGGCGGTGACCAACGTGCTGGCGCCGGGCGGCCGCTTCGTCGCCTACCAGGTGCGCGCGCACGTGGCCGGCTACGCCACGCCCTACCTTGGCGCGCCGCGCAAGCAGTGGGAGCTGATCAACATCCCGCCGGTGCGCGTGTTCACCTGGACCAAGGCGCGCTGAGGCTCAGAGCTTCAGCAGCCACTGGATCAGCGACTTCATCACGAAGCCGAAGATCCCGAAGGCCAGCACGAAGAACAGGATGAAGGTGCCCATCCGGCCGGCCTTGGATTCGCGCGCCAGGTTCCAGATGATGAACAGCATGAACACCATGAAGCCGCCCAGGCCCACGGTGAGACCGAACTCGGAGACCTGTTCCTCGGTGAACATTCAGCGGCGCGGGGGCAGGCCGTCGGCGTCGATGACGTCGCGGTAGGCATGCCAGGTGGCGTGCCCGATCACGGGGATGGCCACCAGGAAGCCGAGCATGAAGGTGGCCATGCACAGCGCCGTGGCCAGCATGATGATCGTGGCCCACACACCCATGGCGATGGGGCTCTCGGTGACCGCCAGCACGCTGGCGCGCACCGCCCAGGCCAGGCTCACGTCGCGGTCCAGCAGCAGCGGCACCGACACCACGGTGCACATGAACACCACCGAGGCGCCCAGCCCGCCGAGCATCAGCCACAGCGGGAACAGGGCGGCGGACTCGGAGGCCACCAGGAAGCGCGCCACGTCCAGCAGACCGTCGTAGTGGCCGCGCCCGAAGATGCCCAGCAGGGTGGCGGTGAGCGCCACCCACAGCGTGCCCGCCACCGCCACGCCCACGCCCAGCCACACCAGCGGCCGCGTGCCGCGGCGCCACGCGGCCACCACGTCCGGGAAACCGGGATGCGCACCGGCGGCGAGCTGGCGGCTCAGTTCGTAAAGGCCCGTGGCGAGGATGGAGCCCACCAGCACGAAGCCCGACACCGCACCGGGCAGCAGCTGCCACACATGCAGCGTGACGGCCAGGATCAGCAGCCCGCCGCCCGCCACGAACGCGCCGTGCAGCAGGCTCGGGCCCGGCACGCGCCGCAGGTCGCGCCAGCCGGCCGCAAGCCACGCGAGCGGACGCGTGGCGTCCACGCGGCGCACGTGGCGCAGGGGGGAACGGAGCTCTGGGTCGGGAATCAAGGGGGGGGGGCGGATCCGGTCACGCCGGGTGACTGACGGCAGGGACGATTGTGCCACCGACCGCAAGCCGGCCGCGCGCTCATCGCGTCGCGGAAGGCCGTTGCGTCAGCGCACCATCACCGCCCACGCCGAGGTGGCGAGAAACACCGCCAGGTGCACCCAGGCCCACTTCCGATAGCCGGCCGCCACGCCGTCGGGATCGCGATCGGCGATCAGGTACAGGCGGCCGTCCGAGGGCGCACGCATGACGTGCGACGGGGGCGTTTCCGCAATGGCCTTCGCCTGCTTGCGGCGGGCGTCCTCGAGATCGGCCTCGGCGAGCTTCAAGGCCACCTGCCGCGCCCGTTCCCACTCGGCGGGATCGAGTTCGCCGTCGCGGTCGGCATCGAAGCGGCCGAGCAGCACCTTCGGCGAGGCCTTCCACTCGGCGAGGATCTCGCCCACCCGAGCGTGCACCTCGCCGGGCGTCGCGCCCGCCGGCGGCGGCGCCGCGCGGCGCGTCTCGAACTCGCCGATGGCGTAGATGGGCTGCCCGGGCAGGAAGCGCCACAGCCGGTGCTCCACGCCGTCGCGGGCGGGAATGCGCAGCGGCTCGCCCGCCATGACTTCGGCGTCCGCAGGATCCAGCAGGCACAGCCCGGTCTCGTCGCGCAGCCCGATGGGGCGGGCGCTCTGCGCGGCCTTGAGCCGCTTCCAGCGCCTGCGGCGTCCCTTGCGCTCGAGCCTCCAGGTCTCGACCCGGAACCAGGCGCAGGGCTCGTCGAGGACCGGATCGGCGAGCTCCCCGCTGCCGGTGATCTCGGCGATGCCGTCCAGTTCCACGTAGCCCTGCGCCGCGGAATCCACCTTCGAGGTGGGCGTGCCGCCCACCACGTTCCAGCGCCGCACCGTGGACACCCACGCGAGGAAGGCGAGCAGCGCCACCACCGTGAGCAGCAGCCACAGCGTCGACCGGCTCGTGAACAGGAATCCGATCCACAGCACCGCCAGGTAGCTGCCGCCCACCACCCATCCGCCGAAGCGGCGCTGCAACGGACGGATCATCGCGGCGCGCTCTCGTAGCCCTGGTTCTCGCGCCCCTTCGGCGCGGCGAAGGCCGAGTCCGACCAGTACGCCGTGGCATCGGGATACTCGCCCACGCGGTACTCGATGGGCGCGCCGCGCAGGCGCTCGCCGCACTGCGGCGTCAGCGGTTCGAAGGTGACGGTGGCGCCCGCCGCCATGTGGAAGCGGTGGTAGCGCGAGTGCTGCCCGCGGGTGACGAGGCTGCAGGCCTGGTAGCCGCCGGCGGCCGCCGGGTCCTCGCGCACCCGCGCGAGCGCCACCATGATCCCCCGGTTGCCGGGATTGGTGACCACCACCACCTCGCCGTCGTCCTGCGCCTGGATCAGCGCCGGCACCTGCCCGGGCGGACCATGGCGTCCGTCGGCGCGCAGTTCCTCCAGCCACGCCGCCTGCCGGGCCTCGAGGTCCGCCTCGGCCTGGCGCGCCTGCTGTTCGCGCTCGAACGCCTGCACGCGATGCTCCTCCGCGGCACGCTGCAACGGCGCCACGAAGAACAGCACGAAGCCCATGTAGCCGGCCAGCAGCACGCCCATCCGGCGCAGCGGTTCACCGCGCTGGGCGCGGCACAGCGCGTAGAACAGGCCCCCGCCGAGCAGCCCGAGCAGGAAGGCGGCGAACAGGAAGATGAGGCCTCCGAAACCCATCTCGCCCTTGACCATCGCCTGCGCGCCGCGCATCACCTGCACGCCGATGGCCACCCCGATGGAGATGGACGCGACCAGCTCGAGCTTGCGCAGCAGCCAGTCGCCGAAGCCCCCGCGCGGGGCCGGGCCATCGGCCTCGAAATCCGTCTCCGGGTCTTCCGGCAGCGGCGAGACATCGCGGCCGAGCGTGGTGCGCAGGGTGGCGAGGTAGTCCTCGTGGCCGTCGTGGCGGCTGCCGGCCTTGCCGGGGCGGGTCTCCGCCGGCGTGCCGTGCGCCGACGGCAGGCCCAGGGCGCTGCGCGCCCGCGCGATCCTGCCCTCCCCGCCTGTCTGCCGTCCCATGGCTGCCCCCGGAAGTGTCCCCGGGGCTGGGACGCAACGGACGTGCCCGGGTCAGGTCGCCGTCGGGGGCGGCTCCGGCGGCGCCTCGCCGGGTTGCGGGTCCCCGGCCGGACCGTCCTGCTCCGCCACCCACGCGAGCCCCAGCTCGTAGGTGACGGCCAGCACCACCGGCCCCACGAAGATGCCGATGATGCCGAAGGACAGCAGCCCCCCCACCACGCCCACGAAGATGAGCAGCAGCGGCAGCTTCACGCTGCGCTGGATGAGCCACGGCCGCAGGAAGTTGTCCACGTTGATCACCAGCACCGACCACACCAGCAGCACGGTGCCCCACAGCGTCTGGTCGTGCCAGTAGAGCCAGCCCGTGGCGCCCAGGAGAACGATGCCCGCGCCCACCTGGGCGATGGCGAGCAGGAACATGAGCACCGTGAGCATGCCCACCAGGGGCACGCCGCACACCATCAGGCCGATGCCGCCGAGCAGGGCCTGGGCGAGCGCCGTGAGACCCACCCCGAGCGCCACGCCGCGGATGGCGCGCCCCGCCAGCGCCAGCGCGGAGGTGGCACGCTCGCCGCCGAGGCGGCGCGCCAGTCGGCGCAACCCCTCCACCCCTTCCTCTCCGCGCATGTAGAGGATGCCCGCCACGGCCACGGTGAGCAGGAAGTGCAGCACGAGCAGTCCCACGTTGCCCGCCTCGGCGGCGGTCCAGCGGAACAGGTCGCCCAGGTAGGGCGACACCCGCGCGGCGATCCCGGCGCCGCCCAGCGCGCCGAGATCCTGCCACGCCGCCGAGAGGCGAGCCCCCACCAGCGGCAGCTTCTCGATGAATGCCGGCAGCGCGGGCCAGCCGGCCTCGGGCAGCCGCTTCGCCCAGGCCACCGCCTCGTCGGAGAACTCCGCGAGCGTCAGCACCGCCAGCAGCACCGGCACCACCACCGCCAGCAGCAGCAGCCCGCACATCACCGTGGTGGCCACCCAGCGCCGGCGGCCCAGGCGGGCTTCGAACCAGAGCATCACCGGCCAGGTGGCCACCACGATCATGGCCGCCCACACCGAGGCCGCCAGGAAGGGTCGCACCACCAGGTAGGAGGCCAGCAGCAGGCCGGCGATGGCCGCCAGCACCAGCGTGAGACGTGGAACGTCGCGCAGCGCTTCGCTGCCGTTGCGAGTGGTCATGGTGCCTCGCCTCCGCAGGGCCGGTTCATGGTGCTTCGCGCAGCAGCTCCACCAGCCGCACCAGCGCCTGGCCGCGATGGCTGACGGCGTTCTTGCGCTCCTCGGGCAGCTCCGCGGCGGCGCAGCCCTCGCCCGGCAGGAAGAAGTGCGGGTCGTAGCCGAAACCGCCATCGCCGCGCGGCTCGTCGGCGATGACGCCATGCCAGCGGCCCTGGGCCACCAGAGGCTCGGGGTCGGCGGCGTGGCGCACCAGCACGATCACGCAGGCGTAGTGGGCACGACGGTCGGCGATGCCGGAGAGCGCGCGCACCAGCTTGTCGTTGTTGCGCGCATCGGAGCGCGGTTCGCCGGCGAAGCGCGCGGAGTGCACGCCGGGCTCCCCGCCGAGCGCATGCACGCACAGGCCGGAGTCGTCGGCCAGGGCGGGCAGCCCGCTGGCGGCGCTGGCATGCCGCGCCTTGGCGAGCGCATTCTCGAGGAAGGTGTGGTGCGGCTCGGCGGCCTCGGAAATCCCCAGCGCCGACTGCGGCACGCACTCGATGGAAAGCGGGGCGAGCAGCGCCGAGAGCTCGCGCAGCTTGCCGGCGTTGCCGCTGGCGAGCACCAGGCGCTTCACGGCCGCGCCAGCGCCTCGCGCTGCAGCTGCACCAGCCGTCCGATGCCCGCCGCCGCCAGGTCCACCAGCGCATCGAGCTGGGCGCGCGAGAAGGGCTCTCCCTCGGCCGTGCCCTGCACTTCCACGAGGCCGCCGGCGCCGGTCATGACCACGTTCATGTCGGTGTCGCAGCCCGAGTCCTCCGCGTAGTCGAGGTCGAGCACCGGCACGCCCTCGACGATGCCCACGGACACCGCGGCCACGTGGTCGCGCAGCGGCGGCGCGGCGAGCAGGCCTTTGCCCACCAGCCAGGTGCACGCGTCGTGCAGCGCCACGAAGGCGCCGGTGATGGCGGCCGTGCGCGTTCCGCCGTCGGCCTGCAGCACGTCGCAGTCGATCTGGATGCTGCGCTCGCCCAGCGCGCCGAGGTCGGTGACGGCGCGCAGGCTGCGCCCGATCAGGCGCTGGATCTCCTGGGTGCGGCCGCTCTGCTTGCCGCGCGCGGCCTCGCGATCGGTGCGCGTGTGGGTGGAGCGCGGCAGCATGCCGTACTCGGCCGTGACCCAGCCCTGGCCCTTGCCCTTGAGGAAGGGCGGCACCTTCTCCTCCACGCTCGCGGTGCACAGCACGCGGGTGTCGCCGAAGCTGGCGAGCACCGAGCCCTCGGCGTGGTGGGTGAAGCGGCGCTCGAGGCTGACGGGGCGCAGCTGGTCTGGCCGGCGGCCGGCGGGTCGGGAGAGGGACATGGACGGGGAACCGGATGGGTGGACGGCGGGATCGGGGGGGGGCGGGCGGCATGCTACCCTTCGCCGCTTTCGATTGTCGGTGCAAGGCGCGCGCACTGTAAAGGTCGTCGGCGCGGCGGCGAGTGCCGAGGACGAGCCGACGAAGTCGCCCGCGCGACGGACCCGCGCCCCGATGACGCCCCGCCAGGACCAGGACGCCTCCATGATCCACAGCATGACCGGCTACGCCGCGCTCACCCGCGAACTGCCCGTGGGCGCCGCGGGACTCGAGCTGCGCTCGGTGAACCACCGCTACCTCGACGTGCAGTTCCGCATGCCGGAGGAGTTCCGGCCCTTCGAGCCGGCCATGCGCGAGGCCATCGCCGCGCGCCTGACGCGCGGCAAGGTGGAGTGCCGCGTGAGCCTCACCCGCGCACCGGCGGCCGCCGCGAGCCTGGAGCTGTCCGAGCCGCTGCTCGCGCGGCTGGTGGAGCTCAACGCGCAGGTGAAGGCGCGGCTGCCGCAGGCGGCCGACATCTCGGTGGCCGACGTACTGCGCTGGCCGGGCATGTTCGGCGCCGACACCGTGTCGGCCGAATCGCTGCGCGAGGGCTTCATGGGCCTGCTCGCGGACACCCTGGCCGAGTTCGACGCCACCCGCGCCCGCGAAGGCGCCAAGCTCGCCGCCGTGCTGCTCGAGCGCGTCTCCACCATGGAGAAGCTCGCCGCCGAGGTGGCGCCGAAGATCCCGGCGCTGGTGACGGCCCACCAGGAGAAGCTCGCCCAGCGGCTGCGCGAGGCGGTGGCCACCCTGGACGAGGAGCGCATCCGCACCGAGGTGTCGCTGTTCGCCACGCGCATCGACGTGGACGAGGAACTGCAGCGCCTCACCACCCACCTCTCCGAGGTGCGCCGCATCCTGGCCAAGGGCGGCACGGTGGGCAAGCGCCTGGACTTCCTGATGCAGGAGCTGCACCGCGAGGCGAACACCCTGGGCTCGAAGAGCGTGGACACCGGGGTGTCGCAGACCTCCATGGAGCTCAAGGTGCTCATCGAGCAGATGCGCGAGCAGGTCCAGAACATCGAATGAGCGTCCCCACCCCCGGCAACTTCTTCATCGTCGCCGCCCCCTCGGGCGCCGGCAAGACCAGCCTCGTGAAGGCGCTCCTGGAAGCCGACCCCGGCGTGCGCCTGTCCGTGTCCTACACCACCCGTGCCCCGCGACCCGGTGAGGTGGACGGCCGCGACTACCACTTCGTGAGCCGCGAGCGCTTCCTCGCCATGCGCGACGCCGGCGAGTTCCTCGAATCCGCCGAGGTGCACGGCAACCTCTACGGCACCGGCGAGGCCTGGGTGACGCGCGAGCGCGCCGCCGGCCACGACGTGCTGCTCGAGATCGACTGGCAGGGCGCGGCCCAGGTACGCCGGCTGGTGCCCGACGCGGTGGGCATCTTCGTGCTGCCGCCCTCGCTGGAGGTGCTGGCCGAGCGGCTGTCGGGGCGCGGCACCGACGCCGCGGAGGTGATCGCCCGCCGGCTGCGCGCCGCCCGCGACGAGATCGGGCACGTGGCCGAGTTCGATTTCGTTATAATCAACAAGCACTTCGACGAGGCAGCCCGGGATCTCCAGGCCATCGTCCGCGCCGCCCGGCTGCGCCTGGCCCTCCAGGCCCGCCGCCACGAATCCCTGATCAACGCAATGAAGTGAGAAGCCCATGGCCCGCATCACCGTCGAAGACGCCCTGAACCACATCCCCAACCGCTTCGAGCTCACGCTCGCGGCCACCTACCGGGCCCGCGAGCTGGCCAACGGCGCCACCCCCACGGTGGAAGCCAACAAGGACAAGCCCACGGTGATCGCGCTGCGCGAAGTTGCCCTGGGCAACATCGGCGTGGACATCCTCTACCGCACCAAGCACTGATCCCCCTGGGGGCGCGCGCGCCGCGCCCTTGTCCCGCGGCGCGCCTGCCCCCAAGCTAGAGTCCATGGGCGCGCCCGCCGAAGCCGAATCCCTGTTCCGCGAAGCCGCAGGCTACCTGCGGCCCGAGGACGTCACGCAGCTGGAATCGGCCTACCGCTTCAGCGCCGAGGCCCACGAGGGCCAGTTCCGCAAGACCGGCGAGCCCTACGTGTCGCACCCGGTGGAGGTGGCCAAGATCCTCACCGAGTGGCACCTGGACTCCCAGGCCCTCACCGCCGCGCTGCTGCACGACGTGATGGA
>CAZXJW010000126.1:0-8738 GCA_964641005.1 uncultured Rhodocyclaceae bacterium | reverse complement strand
TCGGGGCAGCGCAGGTAGACGTCGGAGAGGAACTGCATCTCCACGTGCTCGAAGCCGTTGCCGCCGCAGGTGGGGCAGCGGCCGTCGCCGGAGTTGAAGCTGAAGGTGCCGGCGGTGTAGCCGCGCTGGGCCGACTCGGGTGCGGCGGCGAACAGCTTGCGGATCGCGTCGAAGGCGCCCACGTAGCTGGCGGGATTGGAGCGCGTGGTCTTGCCGATGGGCGTCTGGTCCACGAACACCACCTCGGCCACGTGCTGGGCGCCGAGCAGTTCGCGGTGCGCGCCGGGGACCTCCGTGGGCTTGCCCTTGGCCTTGAGCAGCGCCGGGTGCAGCACGTCCTGGATGAGGGTGGACTTGCCCGAGCCCGACACGCCGGTGACGCACACCAGGCGGCGCAGCGGGAAGGACACGTCCACGTCCTTGAGGTTGTGCTCCGAAACGCCCTTGAGTTCGATGCGCGGGCCGCGCGGGTCGGGCGCGCTGGCGCGCAGCCCCGCGTCGGGCCGGCGGCGGCCGGACAGGTAGGCCGCCGTGAGCGAGTCCTCGCGCGCCATCATGGCCTGCGGATCGCCGAAGTAGACGATCTGCCCGCCGCGCTCGCCTGGCCCCGGGCCCATGTCCAGCAGGCGGTCGGCGGCGAACATCACCTGCGGGTCGTGCTCCACCACCACCAGGGTGTTGCCGGCGTCGCGCAGCTTCTGCATCACCGCGATCACCCGGCCCATGTCGCGCGGGTGCAGGCCGATGGAGGGCTCGTCGAGCACGAACAGCGTGTTCACCAGCGAGGTGCCCAGCGCGGTGGTGAGGTTGATGCGCTGCACTTCGCCCCCCGAGAGCGTGCGCGACTGGCGGTCGAGGGTGAGATAGGCCAGTCCCACTTCCTCGAGGTAGGAGAGCCGGCCGCGGATCTCGCCCAGCAGCATCTCGGTGGCCTCGTCGCCCAGCACCGGCAGCTCGAGCCCGTCGAAGAATCGTCGTACGCGCTCGATGGGCAGCAGCATCAGGTCGTGCAGCGACAGGCCGGGCAGGGCCTCCAGCGTGTCACGGGTCCAGGCCACGGTCTTCGGGCGCAAGCGCCGCGCGGGCGGCAGGACGGCGTCAGCCCCAGCCTTCGTGCCCACGCGCCACAGCAGCGAGTCGGGCTTCAGGCGCGCGCCGTCGCAGGTCTCGCAGGGCGTGTAGGCGCGGTACTTGGACAGCAGCACGCGGATGTGCATCTTGTAGCTCTTGGTCTCGAGCCACTGGAAGAAGCGCCGCACGCCGTACCACGTGCCGGGCCAGGACTTGTTCCAGCTCTTCCATTCGTCCTCGCCCTCCAGCACCCAGCGGCGGTGCTCGGGCGGCAGGTGGCGGAAGGGCACGTCCGTGGCGACGCCGCGCTTGCGCGCGTAGGTCATCAGGTCGTCCTGGCACTCCTTGAAGCTCGGCGTCTGCCATGGCTTCACGGCGCCGCCGGCGAGCGTCTTGTTCTCGTCGGGGACGATCAGGCCGAAGTCGATGCCGATCACGCGCCCGAAGCCGCGGCATGTCTCGCAGGCGCCCACCGGCGAGTTGAAGGAGAAGGCGCTGGGCACCGGCTCGGCGTAATGCAGGTCGCAGTCGGGGCAATGCAGGTCGGTGGACCAGCGCCAGGGCTTCGGCGGGGCGCCTTGGGCGGCAGGATCGGCCTCCTCGAGCGGATACACCGCGATCCGCCCCTGCCCGACCCGCAGCGCCGCCTCCACCGCCTCGGCCACGCGCACGCGCTCGGCGCCGCCGGCGCGGAATCGGTCCTGCACCACCTCCACCGTGTCGCCGTGGCGGGCGTGGATGCGGGTGTAGCCCTGGGCCTCGAGCAGCTTGAGCACCTCCTGCTCGCCGAAGTTCTTCGGCACCGTGACGGGGAAGGTGACGATCAGGCGCGGGTCGCCGCCGCCGGCGGCGCGCGCGATGAGGTCGTCCGTCACCGAGTCGGGCGAGTCGCGCTTCACCTCGCGGCCGCAGTGCCGGCAGTGCAGGTGCGCGGCGCGGGCGAACAGCAGCTTGAGGTGGTCGTTGAGCTCCGTCATCGTGCCCACCGTGGAGCGCGACGTGCGCACCGGGTTGGTCTGGTCGATGGCGATGGCTGGCGGGATGCCCTCGATGCGATCCACCTGGGGCTTGTCCATGCGATCGAGGAACTGGCGCGCGTACGGGGAGAAGGTCTCCACGTAGCGGCGCTGGCCCTCGGCATAGAGGGTGTCGAACACCAGCGAGGACTTGCCGGAGCCGGACACGCCGGTGACCACCAGCAACTCGCCGGTGGGGATGGTCAGGTCGAGGTTCTTGAGGTTGTTCTGGCGGGCGCCGCGGATGACGATGGCGCCGGCCGCTTCGACGGGCTTGTTCATGGACACGCGCAGGATCGGGGACTGCAGGGCCGGTGCGGGGAGTCCCGCCGTGGCCGGGGAGGCGGAGCATTCTACGCGCGGCACGCGCGCATCACGGCGTCATGACTCCGCCACGAAAACGGGGTCGCAAGGGGTTTTCCGCGCCTCTGGCGGAAAACCCCTTGCGACCCCGTTTTATCGCGTTTTCTCGGGTTTCGCCCGTTGTGCCGGCGTTCAGCCGTTGCGCTTCTCGTCCTCGTCCATCTTGCGCCCGACCCAGCGGGCGAGGTACCAGCCGATGGCCATGGTGACGATGATCACGGCAAGGCTCATGAGGCCGTAGTCCGTGGAGAACAGGTTCTTGAGCATCATGGCCCGAGCCTCCTTCGATTCAGGGCTCCAATCTAGTGGCGACCGCCGCCGCGGGATTTGCGTTGCGTCAAGGGAGGGGGGGCTTCGTACAATCGGCGCCGTTGCCCATGCCTCCGGGAGCGTCCCATGACCACTCGCGTTCACGATTTCCCCGCCACCGGCCTCGACGGCCACCCCATGCCCCTGTCCGCCTGGGCCGGCAAGCCGCTGCTGATCGTCAACGTGGCCAGCCAGTGCGGCTACACGCCCCAGTACAAGGGGCTGGAGCAGCTCTGGAAGGACCTCGGGCCGCGCGGCCTGGTGGTGATCGGCTTCCCGTGCAACCAGTTCGGGGCCCAGGAGCCGGGCAGCGCCGGGCAGATCGCCACCTTCTGCGAGCGCAACTACGGCGTGAGCTTCCCGCTGTCCGCGAAGGTGGAGGTGAACGGACCGGGCGCCGACCCGCTCTACGTGCACCTCAAGGCCATCGCGCCCGGCGCGGAGGGCAAGGCGGACATCCCCTGGAACTTCACCAAGTTCCTGGTGAGTGCCGACGGCACGACGGTGGAGCGCTTCGCGCCGGGGGCCACGCCCGAGAGCCTGCGCGGGCGCATCGAGGCGATGCTGCCGGCGTGAGTGCCGCGGAGGGCGGTCGCGTCCTGCACCGCCTGCTGGCCCGGCGCGCCCGCGAGACGCCGGCGAGGCCCTTCCTCGTGGAAGCGGCGCGCTCGCTGAGCTATGCCGAGGCGGACCGTGCCGCGGACGCCCTGGCGCGCGGACTGCGGGACCTCGGCGTGCGCGCCGGCGATCGCGTGCTGTCGATGATGCCCGGCGGCATGGACACGGTGCTGCTGTGGATGGCGCTCGGTCGCCTGAACGCCGTGCTGGTGCCGGTGAACGAGCACTACTTCGGCGTGCTGCTCGCCCACGTGATCGAGGACTCCGGCGCGTCGCTCATGATCGTGGAAGCCGGGTGGGCGCACCGGGTGGCCATGCTCGAGCCGCTGCCGGACCTGCGCGCCGTGGTGGTGCGCGGCGATGCCGTGAACGACGACCCGCTGCCCTGGCCCGTGCGACGCTTCGAGCAACTGGCGACGCCCGGTGACGCGCCCGTGGACGAGGGTGCCCGCGACGGCGACATCGCCGCGGTGTTCTACACCTCCGGCACCACCGGACCCTCGAAGGGCGTGCTGCACCGTCACGCCCAGGGCTGGGCCACGGCCGAGCCCTGGGCCGCGCAGCTCGAGCCCGCGGACGTGTTCTACCTGTTCAATCCGCTCTACCACGTGGTGTTGCCGCACGCCGTGGGCGCGGTGCTCATGGCCGGCGCGAGCCTCGCGCTGCGGCCGTGTTTCGACGCGCAGGCCTTCTGGGACGACGTGCGCCGCTTCGGCGCCACCGCCACGCTCATGCTCGGTGCCGTGGCGCGGCGCCTCGAGGCCGTGCCACCCTCGCCACTCGACCGCGACCACCCGCTGCGGCTGGTGTTCGCCGTGCCGCTGCCGCCGGACCTGGATGCGTTCCGGGAACGCTTCGGCGTGGCGCTGTTCACCTGGTTCAACATGACCGAGACCAGCACGCCCATCCACTCCCACGGCAGCGCGCTTCCCGATCGCACGGTCTGCGGGCGCGTGCGCAGCGGCGCGCTGGTGCGCGTGGTGGACGAGGACGGCCTGGACGTTCCCGACGGCACCCCGGGCGAACTGCTGGTGCGCACCGCCGATCCGGTGGAGATGAACGGCGGCTACCTGAACCGTCCGGACGCCACCGCTGCCGCGTGGCGCGACGGGTGGTTCCGCACCGGCGACCTGGTGGTGCGCGGCGCGGACGGCTGGATCCGCTACCTCGACCGGCTCGGCGACCGCATCCGCGTGCGCGGGGAGAACGTCTCCTCGTCCGACATCGAGACCGCCGCCGGTCGATTTCCCGGCGTGGCCGAATGCGCCGCCGTGGCCGTACCGGCGGCCGAGGGCGAGGACGACATCCTGCTGGTGGTGGGCATGCAGCCCGGTGCGCGCGTGGATCCCGCGGCCCTGTGCCGGTGGCTTGCCGGGGAACTGCCCCGCTGGATGGTGCCGCGCTGGGTGCGCCTCGTGGAGTCGGCCCTGCCCAAGACGCCCACGGGCAAGATCCGCAAGGGTGAACTGCGCACCGCGGGCATCGCGGACGCGTGGCAGCGCTCCTCCAACCGCAGGGAGAATGCCTGATGCTCGACCCCGCCGCAGTCGGCCAGTTCATCGGCCAGCACGACTTCACGCCCACCGCGCGCGACACCATGGCCTGGGCCGCCGGCACGGGCGCCGCCGACGATGCCTACCTGGACGACCTGCGCCCGGGCGGAGTGGTGGCGCCGCCGCCATTCATCGTCTCGATGGAGTGGCCGGTGTGGAGCGGCGAGGCGCATCGCGCGCTGCTCGGCGCCACGCAGCGCCAGGTGTTCGAGTGCCTGCACGTGCAGCAGGACTCCACGTTCCATCGCCCGATCCGTCCCGGCATGCGGCTGTCCACCCGCGGCACGCTGGTGAAGCTCGCGCCCACCAGCGCCGGCGCGCTGGGCGTGGCGCGCATGGACACCACGGACCTCGACACGGGCGAGCCGGTGGCCACGGGATGGTTCCACGGCATCTTCCTGCGCGTGCCCATCCGCGGCGAGGCGCGCGAGAGCGAGGCGCCGCCGCCGCTGAGAAGCGAGGCGGCGGTGAGCGATCCGCTGCGCATCCAGATTCCCGTGGCCCGCGAGCTGGGCCACGTCTACACCGAGTGCGCGCGCATCTGGAACCCCATACACACCGAGCGCGCCGCCGCGCAGGCGGCGAAGCTGCCGGACATCATCCTGCACGGCACCTGCACCTGGGCGCTGGCGGGCCTCGCGCTGGTACGCGCCTGCGGCGGCGGCGACCCGCTGCGGCTGCGCCGCCTCGCCGGGCGGTTCAAGGGCATGGTGATTCCGGGACGGCCGATCACGCTGGAGTACCGGCAGGAGGGGGGCAAGGTGGCATTCGCGGTGCGCAATGCGGAAGGTGCGCTGGCGATCGCACATGGCGTGGCGGAGTTCGGGGATCCGGCATGAGCACCTCCGCCGAAGCGCCACGTTCCTCCCTCACCGTCCGTGACGCCGTCCACGCCTTCCTGCGCGAGGCCGGCATGACCACGGTGTTCGGCAATCCCGGTTCCACGGAACTCAAGTTCTTCCGCGACTGGCCGGCGGACTTCCGCTACGTGCTCGGGCTGCAGGAGTCCATCGTGGTGGCCATGGCCGACGGCCATGCCCAGGCCACCGGCCGTCCCGCCTTCGTGAACCTGCACTCCGCCGCGGGCGTGGGGCACGCGGCCGGCAGCATCTTCACCGCGTGGCGCAACCAGGTGCCGCTGGTGATCACGGCGGGCCAGCAGACCCGCGCGCTGTTCGGCGCCGAACCCTACCTGTTCGCCACCGACGCGGCGAGCTTTCCGCGGCCCTACGTGAAGTCCGGCGTGGAGCCCGCCAGCGCCGCGGACGTGCCGGCCGCCATCGCGCGGGCGTGGCAGCTGGCGCGCCAGAAGCCCTGCGGGCCGGTGTTCGTGTCGATCCCCGAGGACGACTGGGATCGTCCGGCCGAGCCCGTGAGTGCCCGCGAGCTGGCCACCGGGTTCGCGCCCGAGCCCGCGGCGCTCGCCGCCCTGGCCGCCGCGCTGGCCGCGAGCCGCAGCCCGGTGATCGTGACGGGAGCCGCCTTGGACCAGGACGGGGCGTGGGATGCCGCCGTTGCGCTCGCCGGGAAGCTCGAGGCGCCCGTGTGGGCCAGTCCCATGTCGGGGCGCGCCAGCTTTCCGGAGAACCACCGCCTGTTCGCCGGGCACCTGCCGCCGGTGCGCACGCAACTCGCGGCGAGGCTGGAGGGCCACGACCTGGTGCTCGTGCTGGGCGCACCGGTGTTCACCTACCACGTGCACACCGAGGGCGCGGTGCTGCCCGCGGGCGCGGCGCTGTGGCTGATGACCGACGATGCGGAGGCCGCCGCGCGGGCGCTCGAAGGCCGGGCGCTGCGCTGCTCGTTGCGCGCGGGCATCGAGGCGCTGCTGGCGTCACTGCCGGATGCCTCCCGCCCCGCCGGTCGCGGCCGCGTTGCCGCCCCGGCGCCGGCGCTGAAGGAGCGCCCCGATGGCGCGCTGCTCATGGCCACGCTGTCGCGCACGCGACCCGAAGGCGCCATCGTGGTGGAGGAGGCGCCCACGCACCGCGGCGTGCTGCGCGATCACTTCCCCATCACCCGCAGCGGCGGCTTCTTCGCCGGGGCCAGTGGCGGGCTGGGATGGGCGCTGCCCGCGGCCGTGGGCGTGTCACTGGGCAGCCCCGGAACGCCGGTGCTGTGCATCTGCGGCGACGGCTCGAGCCTCTACTCGATCCAGGCGCTGTGGACGGCCGCGCAGCTGCGCCTGCCCATCGTGTTCGTGATCTTCGACAATGGCGGCTACGGCGCGCTCAGGTCCTTCGGCGCCATGCTCGGCATCCCGGGCGCGCCGGGCAACGACGTCGGTGGCGTGGATTTCGTGCGCCTCGCCCAGGGCTTCGGCTGCGAGGCGGTGCGGGTGGACCGCACCAGCGAACTCGAGCCGGTGCTGCGGGCGGCATGGATGCGCCTCGAGGGCCCGAAGCTGGTGCAGGTGGTGCTGGACGAGGGTGTCGAGAAGCTCTACTGAGGACCGGGCACGCCGGGGCGGGGTCATCCCGCCCCGGGACTGCGCGGCTACTGCTTCGAGCTCGACATCACCGATTCCATCACGCGGTCGAGGTTGAAGCTGCCGGGCTTCTGGCGCGGCGGGAACTCGCGGAAGCTCTGCAGCCACCGGCCCACGAAGGCGCCGGCGGGCGCGATGGCATACATGCGTTCGAGGTACCAGCGCTGGTAGCCCATGGCGTTCTCGTGCTCGGCACGCTCGAAGGGGTCGGCGCGCAGGTCGGTGAGCATGGGCGCGCGCAGCGGCGTGAATGGCTGCTGCCACACCTTGAGACCCTCGTGCTCCTGCTTGAGGAAGGTGACCTTCCAATGGTCATAGCGCAGCGCCGCCACCTGGCCGTCGTCGGTCCAGTAGATGAACTCGCGGCGTGGCCAGGACGCCTCGCCGCGCAGCGCCGGCCCGAGGTCGTAGCCGTCGAGGTGCACCTTGTAGGTCCGGTCGCCGATGCGCTTGCCCGCCTTGAGCTGGTCGGAGAGGCCGCTCGTGCCCGCCGCGGCCGCCAGCGTGACCAGCATGTCCTCGTGGGCCGCGATGTCGTTCACCACGGTGCCGGGCTTGATGACCCCCGGCCAGCGGATCATCGCGGGCACCCGGTAGCCGCCTTCCCACTGGGTATTCTTCTCGCCCCGGAACATGGTGGTGCCGCCATCGGGCCAGGTGAAGGTCTCGGCGCCGTTGTCGGTGGAGTACATGACGATGGTGTTCTCGGCGAGGCCGAGTTCCTGCAGCTTGTCGAGCAGCCGGCCCACGTGGCGATCGTGCTCGGCCATGCCGTCGGCGTAGATGCCGCGGCCGGTGCGCCCGGCGGATTCGGGCTTGAGGTGGGTGAAGATGTGCATCCGGGTGGAGTTCCACCAGACGAAGAAGGGCTTGCCGGCCTTGTTCGCCTCTTCCATGAAGGCAAGGGTGCGGTCGGTGACCTCGTCGTCCACGGTCTCCATGCGCTTGCGGGTAAGGGGGCCGGTGTCGACGATGCGGCCGTCCGCGAAGCTGTGGATGACGCCGCGCGGGCCGAAGCGCTTGCGGAAGGACGGGTCCTTCGGATAGTCGGCGTTCTCCGGCTCCTCCTCGGCGTTGAGGTGGTAGAGGTTGCCGAAGAACTCGTCGA
The DNA here is from genome assembly GCA_964641005.1 of uncultured Rhodocyclaceae bacterium. Classification (GTDB taxonomy): domain Bacteria; phylum Pseudomonadota; class Gammaproteobacteria; order Burkholderiales. The sequence goes on along the minus strand of CAZXJW010000126.1, from coordinate 212 downwards.
AGCCGTGCTGGATCGGCAGGTGCTCGTCACGGTCGCCCTGATGGTTCTTGCCGAACTGGCCGGTGGCGTAGCCACGGCTCTTCATCACGGTGGCGACGGTGACGTCGGTCTTCTGCCAGCCTTCCTTGGCGCCGGGCAGGCCGACCTTGGTCATGCCGGTGCGCACCGGCACGTTGCCGCCGAGGAAGGCGGCGCGGCCGGCGGTGCAGGAC
>CAZXJW010000125.1:0-8793 GCA_964641005.1 uncultured Rhodocyclaceae bacterium | reverse complement strand
TCTACAAGGACACCTGCCCGATGTGACCTCGCGGTCGCATCGCCACCGGGAGAAGCCTCCGTGAAGACCCTGCTGCGCGCGGCCGCCCTGGCCGCGCTGCTCGCCGCCCTGCCCGCCGCCGCCCAGGACGTGGTGCTCAAGGTGCACCACTTCCTGCCCCCGCCCTCCACCGGCCACCAGAAGGTGGTGATGCCCTGGTGCGAACGCATCGAGAAGGCCTCGGCCGGACGCATGAAGTGCCAGGTGTTCCCCGCCATGCAGATGGGCGGCACGCCGGCCCAGCTCTACGACCAGGCCAAGGACGGCGTGGCCGACGTGGTGTGGACGGTCACCGGCTACACCGCCGGGCGCTTCCCGAAGACCGAGGTGTTCGAACTGCCCTTCATCATGACCGACCCCGAGGCCACCGCCCGGGCCATGTGGGACTTCGCCGCGGGCCCCGCTGCCGAGGAGTTCGCCGACGTGAAGCCGCTCGCGCTGCACCCCCACGGTGGTGGCGTGCTGCACGTGGCGAAGAAGCCGGTGCGCACGCTGGCCGACTTCCGGGGCCTGAAGCTGCGCGCGCCCACGCGACTGACCACCCGCATGCTGGCCGCCTTCGGCGCCACGCCCGTGGGCATGCCCGTGCCCCAGGTGGCCGAATCGCTGTCCAAGGGCGTGATCGACGGCGCCGTGCTGCCCTGGGAGGTGGTGCCCGCGCTGAAGGTTCAGGAACTGGTGAAGTTCCACTCCGAGCTCGACAAGTCCCAGCCCGCCCTCTACACCACCGTGTTCGTGCTCGCCATGAACAAGGCGCGCTACGCCGCGCTGCCACCGGAGCTGAAGAAGATCATCGACGCGGAAAGCGGCCCGGAGCTGTCGGCGAAGGCGGCGCGCGCCTTCGTGGAATCCGACGCCAACGGCCGCGCCAGCGCCTCGGGAAACGCCATCATCACCATCCCTGCTGCCGAGGTTGAAGCCTGGCGCAAGGCCGCCCAGCCCGTCACCGACGGCTGGGTGAAGGACATGAACGGGCGCGGAGCCGACGGCGCCGCCCTGCTCGCCACCGCGCGCGAACTCATCGCGAAGCGCAGCCGGTAGCTCCCACGCCATGCAGGACGCCGCGGCGGAGGACCTGCCCGGCGCGCCGCCGGCTGATGCCGCCGGGCGCGCCCTGCTGCGCCTGACCCGTGCGCTGGCACTGCTCGGCGCCGCGTTGCTGCTGGCCATGATGGGCCTGTCGGTGTGGAGCATCGCAGGCAGACGCCTGTTCGACGCGCCAGTGGTGGGCGACTACGAGTGGGTCCAGCTCGGCATGGCCGTGTCGGTGAGCACCTTCCTGCCGCTCACCCAGATGCTGCGTGGCCACGTGATCGTGGACTTCTTCACGCTGAACGCGCCACTGCCCGTGAAGCGTGCCCTCGACACCCTGGGCGCGCTGCTGGTGGCCGCCTGCGGGGCGCTGCTCGCCTGGCGCCTGGGTGCGGGGGCGCTGGCCATCCGCGCCAGCGGCGAGGAGAGCATGCTGCTGGGCATCCCGCTGTGGATCGCCTACGCAGGCATGGTGCCCTCCTTCGCGCTGCTGGCACTGGCGGGCCTCTACACCGCTTCGCGCGGCACGCAGCGGCCGTGAGCGGCAACGCGCTCGCCCTGTGGGTGCTGGGTGGCATGCTGGTGGCGCTGGCGCTGCGCGTGCCCATCGCCATCGCCATGCTCGTGGCAGGCCTGGGCGGCTACGCCTCGCTGCAGGGCTGGGACGCGCTGTTCGCCCATCTCAAGTCAGCGCCCTTCGGCCGATTCGCCAACTACGACCTGTCGGTGGTGCCGCTGTTCCTGCTCATGGGCAACCTCGCCTCGCGCGGCGGGCTGTCGGCGTCGCTGTTCCGCGCCGCCAACGCCTTCATCGGCCACTTCCGCGGCGGCATCGCCATGGCGGCGGTGGGCGCCTGCGCGGCGTTCGGTGCCATCTGCGGATCCTCGCTGGCCACGGCGGCCACCATGGGACAGGTGGCGCTGCCCGAGTTGCGCCGCTACCGCTACGACCCGGGCCTCGCGGCCGGCACCCTCGCCGCCGGCGGCACGCTGGGCATCCTGATCCCGCCCTCCATCGTGCTGGCCATCTACGCCATCCTGGCGGAGCAGAACATCGCGGTGCTGTTCACGGCAGCCTTCATCCCCGGGCTGCTGGCCGCCGCGGGCTACCTGGCCACCATCGCCGTGGTGGTGCGCGTGAAGCCGGGAAGCGGCCCCGCCGGACCGCGCCACTCGGCGCGCGAACGCCTGGCGGCGCTCGGGCAGGTCTGGCCCATCGTGGCGATCTTCGCCGTGATGCTGGGCGGCATGTACCTGGGCTGGTTCAACGCCACCGAGGGCGCTGCCATCGGCACCACAGCCACGCTGGTGCTGGCGGTGGTGCGCGGCCTGCGGCTGCGCGGACTGCTGGACGCCATGCTCGCCACCGCGCAATCCACGGGCATGATCTTCCTCATCCTCCTGGGCGCCGACCTGCTCAACGCCTTCCTGGCGCTGTCGCAGCTGCCCGCCAACCTCGCCGCCGCGGTGCAGGGCGCGGGATGGCCGCCGCTTGCGGTGCTGCTGGCCGTGATCGCCGTCTACGTGGTGCTGGGCTGCGTGATGGACAGCCTGTCCATGATCCTGCTCACCATTCCCATCTTCTTCCCCATGATCATGGGGCTGGACCTCTGGGGGCTGCCGCCCACCGAGAAGGCCGTTTGGTTCGGCGTGCTGGCGCTGATGGTGGTGGAGATCGGCCTGATCACCCCGCCGGTGGGCATGAACGTCTACATCATCACCGGCATCGCCCGCGACATCCCCATGGCCACTGCCTTCCGCGGCGTGGCGCCGTTCCTGGTGTCGGATGTGTGCAGGGTGCTGCTGCTGGTGTTCTTCCCGGCGATCAGTCTGTGGCTGGTGCGGCTGATGCAGTGAAGCCCGGCAGCTTCACTGCTTCGCGCACGCCTGCGCCTCTCCAAGCCGCACGTCGAAACCGTCCGTCACCGCCGAACCGAACCTCGCCCCGAGTCCCGCCTCGAACGCCTCCGACGGCCGCGCCACGAACTGCATCGGCGCCAGGGTGAACACGTAGTCCTCGAGTTCATCCACGCCGATCTCGCCCGCGTCGCGCCAGGCGATCTCGTAGCCCCAGCTCCAGCCGATGAGCGGCGCGACTTCGTAGCGGTCGTCGGCCACCTGGCGGGGATCGGGCCCCTGCACGGCGGAGATCACGCACACCACCCAGGTCTCGAAGGCCATGCGGACCGTCCCGTGACGGCGGGCGCTGGCCAGGAAGGCCCGCGGCCGGTCCTCGAACAGCGGGAAGTCGCCCTCGTCGTACCAGGGCAGCGCATCGAAGCGGTGCTCCACGGAACGAAACCGCCCGGCGCCGTCGGTCTCCGGATGCACCATGCCGAAGGGTGGCGGATCCACGAAGCTTCGCGGCAGCGGCACGGACGGATCGCGGCTCCAGCGGAAGTCGTCGGCCTCGAAACGCGTCAGGACCTGCAGGTAATGGAACTCGCGCGGCTGGTCGCGGAAGCCCCGGAAGCGCCCGCGGACGTTCACGCCGTTGCGTTCGTGCCGCGGGGTGGCATCCTCGTCCTGGAAGCGCCGGTACCAGGAGATCTCCATGGAGCCGCACGGCACCGACCCGCAGTGCACGGGACGGATCTGGGGGAACACCTGAGGGGTCGGGTCGGCACCCGCAGCACCCGGCGGCAGCGCAAGCGCGACACCGACCGCGCCGCAAACAGACAGCCAGGCAACACCAGCGGACGCACGCAAGACGGCCATCGCACCTATCATCCACTGCACGCCGCGCCAGTGGCAACCCTGGCCACCATCCGCCGGGAGACCGCCCCGAAGGGGTGCCACGACCCGCCTGGAAGGAGACTCTCCACCGTGCATCGAACCACACCCCTGCTCCTCGCCACGCTGCTCTCGTCCAGCGCCTGGGCCGGCTGCTCACCCGACGACTTCACCGTCACCCTCACCCGCCACGAGTGGACGAAGGCCTGCACCGGCACCCCCTGCCCCGTCCTCAAGGCCGAGGGCGAGATCGAGAACCGCTGCGACCTCGCCCTGGGCGCCCGGGTGAAGCTGCGCGCCCTGGACGCCGCCGGCGAGGCGGTGGTGGTGTCGCAACTGTGGCCCTTCGGCTCGCGCAACATTCCGCCCGGCCGGCACGCGATCTCCTTCGACCAGTGGATCGGCTACGACCCGGCCATCGCGTCCTTCACGGTGGAGGTCTCGGAACTGCGCTTCTGGCGCTGAGACGCCCGCGGCCCGGGGCGTCGCCACCCTGCCGCGCAGGCAACACGGCGGGTCAGTCCGCAGGGTCCGCCCTCCCTGTTGCAGGTACAATGCGCGCCTTTTTCGTCCCGGCCCCGCCACTGCGGGGCCGATTTCCTTCGGCGCCCCAGCCCATGAGCGAAAGCCCCCGCGAAGCCCTCGCCGGACAGGTATCCCGGCGCCGCACCTTCGCCATCATCTCCCACCCGGACGCGGGCAAGACCACGCTGACGGAGAAGCTTCTTCTCTACGCCGGCGCGATCCAGATCGCCGGCAGCGTCAAGGCGCGCAAGGCGGCCCGGCACGCCACCTCGGACTGGATGGAGATCGAGAAGCAGCGCGGCATCTCCGTGGCCAGCTCGGTGATGCAGATGGACTACCGCGACCGGGTGATCAACCTGCTCGACACCCCGGGCCACCAGGACTTCTCCGAGGACACCTACCGCGTGCTCACCGCCGTGGACTCGGCGCTCATGGTGATCGACGCGGCCAACGGCGTGGAGGAGCAGACCCTGCGCCTGCTGGAGGTGTGCCGCTCGCGCAACACGCCCATCATCACCTTCATCAACAAGATGGACCGCGAAGTGCGCCCGCCGCTGGACCTGATCGACGAGATCGAGCGCACCCTGGGCATGGCTGCCGTGCCCTTCTCGTGGCCCATCGGCATGGGCAAGGGCTTTCGTGGTGTCTATGACCTGAAGGAAGACCGCATCCGCGTGTTCCAGCCCGGCGAGGACCGCATCGGCGAACTGGAGGTGATCGAGGGCCTCGACAACCCCGTGCTGCCGCAGCGCTTCGGCGCGGACTTCGACCAGGCCCGCAACGACATCGAGCTGCTGCGCGGCGCCACGCCCGAGTTCTCGCGCGAGGAATTCCTCGCCGGCCGCCAGACGCCGGTGTTCTTCGGCTCGGCCATCAACAACTTCGGCGTGCGCGAGGTGCTCGACGCACTGGTGGACATCGCGCCCCCGCCCCAGCCGCGGGTGGCGCTGCAGGGCCCCGTCTCGCCCGAGGACCCCAAGTTCTCCGGCGTGGTATTCAAGATCCAGGCGAACATGGACCCGGCGCATCGCGACCGCGTGGTGTTCGTGCGGGTGTGTTCCGGACGCTTCCAGCGCGGCATGCGCATGAAGCTTCAGCGCACCGGCAAGGAGCTGCGGCCCAGCACCGTCGTGTCCTTCCTGTCGCAGCGCCGCGAGCTGCTGGACGAGGCCTACGGCGGGGACATCATCGGCATTCCCACCCACGGCGGCATCCAGCTGGGCGACACGCTCACCGAGACCGCCGAGCCGCTGCAGTTCACCGGCCTGCCGTTCTTCGCCCCGGAGATCTTCCGCAGCGTGGAGGCGGTTAACCCGCTCAGGACCAAGCAGCTGCGCACCGGCCTGGCCCAGCTCGGCGAGGAAGGCGCGATCCAGGTGTTCCGCCCGCTGCGCGGCACCATGCTGCTGCTGGGCGCCGTGGGCGTGCTGCAGTTCGAGGTGGCCGCCCACCGGCTGCAGACCGAGTACGGCGCCGAGGTGCGCATCCTGCCCGCCGCCTTCGCCTGCGCGCGCTGGGTGACGGCCGACGACCCCGCCGAGCTGTCGCGATTCATCGACGCCAACGCCGGCCGCATCGCCCACGACGCCGCCGACGCGCCGGCGGTGCTCACGGGCAGCCGCTACGAGATGCAGGTGGTGCAGGACATGTGGCCCAAGGTGCGTTTCCACGCGCAGCGCGAGCACGCGGGTCTGACCCTCGAGTCGCTGGCCCACTGACGCCATGTGGTTCCGCAATCTCCAGATCCTGCGTGCCGACGGCGAGTCGTCCCTCACGGCCGACGAACTCGAGGAACAGCTGCGCCGGACGGCCTTCCAGCCGGCGGGCGCCTACGCGATGGACTCGACGGGCTGGATCCCGCCGCGCGGCGACGACCGCCTCGTGCACTCGGCCCAGGGCCACTGGCTGATCGCACTGGGCATGGAGCAGAAGCTGCTGCCCGCCTCGGTCATCCGCCAGGAGGTGAAGAACCGCGCGGTGGAGATCGAGCAGCGCATGGGCGTGAAGCCCGGCCGCAAGCGGCTCAAGGACCTGAAGGAGGAAGTCACCGGCGAACTGCTGCCGCGCGCCTTCAGCCGCTACAGCACCACCTTCGCCTGGATCGACCGCACCGCCGGCTGGCTGGTGCTGGATGCCGCCAGCCCGAAGAAGGGCGAGGACTTCCTCTCCACCCTGCGCCGCTGCATGGACGAGTTCCCTTTCGCGCCGCTGGAGTGCAACCGATCCCCGGCCTCGGCCATGGCCGAGTGGCTGGCGGCGGGCGATGCGCCGGGCGGCTTCGGCATCGAGGGCGACTGCGAGCTGCGCGCCGCCACACAGGAGAAGCAGGTGGTGCGCTATGCCAACCACCCGCTGGACACCCCGGAAATCCGCAAGCACCTGGCCGACGGCAAGCAGGTGGCGAAGCTGGCCCTCACCTGGCGAGATCGGGTCTCCTTCGTTCTGACGGACACGCTGGCGGTGAAGCGGCTGTCCTTCCTCGACCTGGCACGCGCGGAAGCCGGCAGCGAGTCGGAGAGCGACCAGGACCGCTTCGATGCGGACTTCGCGTTGATGACGGGGCTGGTGGGCCAGTTGCTGGGGGATCTCACAGCGGCGCTGGGCGGACGGAAGACCGCCTGACCGGCGCTACGGAAGGGCGCGAATCAGCGATGCAGCCCGGTGCGCCCCGGGCGGCGCATACTGCCCGTGCATCCGGGTGCGTGGCCTTTCTCAGGGGCCTGCCGGGCGAAGCGGCGTGCGAGCGCTTCTGCCCGGTTGCGGCGAAGGCAAACCGCGGCGCACCGGAAGCGAGTCCCGCGAACCCGACCCAAGGAGAAGATGCCATGAACAGCCTCCGTTGTTGCCTGCTCGCTTCCGCTCTGGTGGCGAGCTTCGCCGTGCCCTCGGGCGCCGTGCTCGCCGACGACGAGATCGAAGCCCGCATGGTTGCCTGCCCCACCAGGGTGGCCATCGGCGACGTACCCTCCTGCGGCAAGGTGTGGAAGCTGCGAAGCGGCGAGGTGGAGCTCGACGCCGACGGCTCCGTGGACGCGAAGGTGAAGGGCCTGGTGCTGGACGACCCGAGCACCGGCGAGTTCAACGGCACCCCCGACGGTGTCGATGCTGTCGCGCTGGCGGTGCTGTGCGCCGGGCCCGACGGTCACAAGGTGGTGGCCCAGACCGAGCCGGTGGCGCTGTCGAAGAACGGCGATGCGCGCATCCGCGCCCGGCTGTCCCTGCCGCCGCGCTGCATCGCGCCGGTGATCGTGCTGCGCGAGCGCTACGAGGGAAAGATCGGCGGCTGGCTCGCGGCCACCGGCATGTAGTACGCGGCGGGCGCCCGGCGCACCCTGCCGGGCGTCAGCAGTGCCGTTCCCCCATGGCGCGATGGGCGCCGCGCCGCTGCGCTACCATCCCCGCCTCGATCGCGGCCCGGCGCGCCCTGCGCCGACCCGGCCGCGCCACACAGGAGGGGGAGACGACATGAATTCCAAGGGCAAGGTCGCCGTGGTCACCGGCGCGGGTTCGGGCATCGGCAAGTCGGTGGCGCTCGCCTTCCTGGCCGACGGCTACAGCGTGGCGCTGGCGGGCCGGCGGCGCGATGCACTGGAGCAGGTGGCTGCGGAATCCGGGGCGGGCTCGCGGGCGCTGCCCGTGCCCACCGACGTGTCCGACCCGGCCTCGGTGAAGGCGCTGTTCGACGCGGTGAAGTCCGCCTTCGGCCGGCTCGACGTGCTGTTCAACAACGCCGGGGTGAACGCGCCGGGCATCATGCTCGAGGATCTCAGCTACGAGCAGTGGAAGAACGTGGTGGACATCAACCTCACCGGCGCCTTTCTCTGCACCCAGCAGGCCTTCCGGCTGATGAAGGACCAGGATCCGCGCGGCGGACGCATCATCAACAACGGCTCCATCTCGGCCCACGCGCCGCGCCCCAACTCCGCCCCCTACACCTCGACGAAGCACGCCATCACGGGGCTGACCAAGTCCACCTCGCTGGATGGCCGCAAGTACGACATCGCCTGCGGCCAGATCGACATCGGCAACGCCGCCACCGAGATGATCGCCCGCGCCGCCAAGGGTGTTCCCCAGGCCAGCGGCGAGATCGCCGTGGAACCGCTCATGGACGTGAACCACGTGGGACGCGCGGTGCTGCACATGGCCAGCCTGCCGCCGGAGGCCAACGTGCAGTTCATGACCATCATGGCCACCAAGATGCCCTTCATCGGCCGCGGTTGAACAACCACCCACCCAACCCGAGAAAAGACGGGGTGCCCCAGGCGCCCCGCTGCGCGAACCCTATTTCAATGCCTTGAAGCGGATGCGATGGGGCTTCGCCCCGTCCTCGCCCAGCCGCTTGCGCTTGTCCGCCTCGTACTCCTGGTAGTTGCCGTCGAAGAACACCCACTGCGAATCGCCTTCGCAGGCCAGGAGGTGGGTGGCGATGCGGTCCAGGAACCAGCGGTCGTGGGAGATGCACAG
>CAZXJW010000124.1:0-8797 GCA_964641005.1 uncultured Rhodocyclaceae bacterium | reverse complement strand
TCCGTACCGTCCTGGCCGCCGGCCTGCTGTCCCTCGTCACTGCCGGTGGTGCCGCCGCCGCGCCCACGCCGCAGCAGAACATGCAGGTGGTGGGCGCCTTCGGCGAGGCCGTCTTCGGCCGCAAGGACTTCAGCGTGCTGCCCAAGCTCATGCGCGAGGACTACATCCAGCACAACCCGCTGGTGCCCCAGGGCCGCAAGGGCTTCCAGGAATTCTTCGAGGCCACCTTCAAGGCCATTCCCGACTGGAACTACACGCTCAAGCAGATCGTCGCCGATGGCGATCGCGTGTGGATCTACGGCACCTACGCGGGCACCCACAGCGGGGCGCCGTGGCTGGGCATTCACGCCAGCGGCCGCAGGTTCGCCATCGACGCGGTGGACATCTTCCGCGTGCAGGACGGCCAGCTGGCAGAGCACTGGGACGTCATGGACGTGTACGGACTGTTCAAGCAGCTCGGCGTGCTGCAGTGAGGCGCCGCCGCGCCCGGGCTCAGTCCCGGGCGCGGTACCAGTCCACCGTGGCGGCGAGCGACTGCTCCAGCGGCGTGGCCTGCACGCCGAAGGTGTCCTCGAACCGCGACGAGTCGGTCACGAAGTCGTCCTCGAACTCGTAGAGCATCTCCTTCAGTTCGCGCACCTGCGCATCGAACACGCCCATCGCCGAAAGCAGCCAGCGCGGCGCGACCGAAAGCGCCGGCTTCGTGCCCATGGCCGCGGCCAGCACGGTGACGACCTCGCGCGTGGTGCGCGCCGGCGCCGTGGGCACGATCCAGGTCTCGCCGGCGGCGCGCGGGTCGGTTGCAAGCGTTACCAGCGCGCGGCCGAAGTCCTCGATGTAGGTGAAGCTGTGGCGCCGGTCGGGGTCGCCGAGCACCTGCGCGGGCTTGCCCGCGAGCAGGCGGCCGATCACGCGGGTGCCCAGCATGGACGCATCGGTGACGCCGGGGCCGAAGAAGTCGGAGGCTCGCCCGATGGCGGCGCGCACGCGTCCGGCTCCATGAGCCTCGCGCACGATGGCCGCCACCGCCGCGCGGATGCGGCCCTTCACGGTGGTGGCGTTCTCCGGCAGGCCTTCGCGGATCGTGCCGTGCACGTGGCCCCAGGCGTAGAGATTGTCGCCGTACACGAGGGTCGCGCCGGCGGCCGAGGTGCCCGCGACGATGCCGCGCGCAATGGCGGGGAACTCGCTCCAGCGCGGGTAGGGCAGGCCCACGCAGTGGTAGACGGCGGTGGCGCCTTCGCAGGCCTCGCGTGCGCGGTCCGGATCGGCGGCGTCGGCGCCGCCTACCTGGGTCTGGTCGTCCCTGGGGAAGTCGGCACGGCCGCTGCGATTGACCATGCGCACCGGCAGGTCGCGCCGGCGGAGTTCGCGCATCACCGCCAGGCCCAGAGGACCGGTCCCGAACACCACGTGCAGTCCTTCCTGTCCCATGCTCAGCGCTCCCCGGGGTGGCCAACGTTCCTATACTAGCGGGGCCTCGCTGCAAGAACGCCATCCTGGGGAATCCGCCATGCACATCGCCGCCAACGGCATCCGCATCCACTACACCGTCGAGGGCGAAGGCCCCTGGCTGGTCATGAGCCACTCGCTCGCCTGCAGCAGCCGCATGTGGGATGCGGAGGCTGCGGCGCTGGCGACGCGCTTCCGGGTGCTGCGCTACGACACGCGGGGTCACGGCGGCAGCGATGCGCCTCCGGGGCCATACACGCTGGAGCAGCTCGCCGACGACCTGGACGCATTGCTCGATGCGCTCGCGATCCGCAGCTGCACCTTCATGGGGCTGTCCATGGGCGGCATGATCGCCATGACCCACGCGGTGATGCGACCCGGCCGCCTCGAGCGCCTGCTCCTGTGCAACACCACCAGCCGCATCCCGCCCGAGGCGCAGGGGGTGTGGCAGCAGCGCATCGACGTGGCCGCCTCGCAAGGCATGGCGCCGCTGGTGGGCGGCACGCTCGAGCGCTGGTTCACGGCGCCGTTCCGAAAGGCGCACGCCGGAGTGACGGGCGCCGTTGCGGACATGATCCGGGCAACGCCGCCGGCGGGCTACATCGGCTGCTGCGAGGCCATCCGGCGTCTCGACCTGACATCGCGCCTGGGCGCGGTGAAGGTGCCCACGCTGGTGATCGCCGGCGACCAGGACGTGGGAACGCCGGTGGAGGCGGCGCGCGCTATCCAGCTTGCCATCCCGGGTGCGCAGCTCGGCGTGATCCCCTCGGCGGCGCACCTCTCCAACCTCGAGCAGCCCGAGGCGTTCGCCTTCCTGGTGGAGCGCTTCCTCGCCTGAGCCGCGACAACCAGCGCGCAGTCTCGCGATCTGGGTCGCAAGGGGTTTTCCCCCTGGAAAACCCCTTGCGACCCTGGTTTCGCTGCGACCCTGATTCACTGACTCAGGAGAAAACCCCTTGCGACCCTGATTCCTGAGGGGAGAGGTGGTGCAGGTCGAGCGTGTGGCGGCGCGGGCCGAGCCATTTCGAGAGGATCTGCCAGGTGTCGAGGTCGAAGGCGGGGGCCTCCTGGCGCGTGGCGAGGGTTTCGTGGAGGTCGCCCTCGTTCTCCACGCTGCCCAGGTAGCACCAGCGGTCGAGCACGTGCATCCAGGCGCGGCCGGAGGGCGAGACCTCGCGCACGCCCACCGGTCCGGCGAACGGCCACGATTCGAGCCTCAGCCGGTAGAGCGCGTGGGCCAGCCGCAGGCTGTGGGCCACCGCGGTTTCCTGGCCGCAGCAGGCGCCACGGCACTTGCGCAGCTGGTGCGAGAAGCACGGGCCCGTGCCGCCTTTCTCGAGGCCGAGCAGGCGCGGGCACAGGCCGTTGGCGTCGGCGATCTCGCGCAGCGCGCGCGTGGCGGCGCTGCGGGATCGGAACAGGCCGTAGAGATCGCGCGTCATGGAGAAGTCGATCTCCGAGGCGCTCGCCAGCCGTGGCGGCGCCGTGGACAGGGCGTTCCAGTGCAGCGCGCACAGGTCGTCGTTGCGGCGCAGCCGCCGGTTGTGCACTGGCGCGAGCTGCTTCACCAGCCGGGCCTCGGCGAGCAGGGCGCCCAGTTCCCCGCCGGTCTCCTGCCAGCGCACCGCGCGCACCTCCTGGGCGATGCGCATGTCCTTGGCCACCCGGCGCCCGGAGGTGAAGTGCGACAGCACGCGGGTGCGCAGGTGCACGCTCTTGCCCACGTACAGGGCTGTGCCGCCTTCGCCGAGGAAGGTGTAGACGCCGGGTGCATCCGGAATGCGGTCGAGCTCGGCCTGGTCGAGTCCGGGTGGCAGGTTGGGGCTGCGCAGCAGTTCGTCCACCGCCGCAGCCACGACCGCTTCGCCGGGCGAGACCCGGACGCACTCGGCGAAACGGTGCAGCACGCGCGCGTCGGCCAGCGCCCGGTGGCGCTGGTCGCACGCGATGCCGTGCCGGGCGATCAGGCTGTCCAGGTTGTGGCGGCGTTCCTGGGGGAACAGGCGGCGCGACAGGCGCACCGTGCACAGCACCCGGCTGCGGAAGCCGATGCCCACCCGCTCGAACTCGTTGCGCAGGAAGCCATAGTCGAAGGGCGCGTTGTGGGCCACCAGCAGGCGGCCGTCCAGGCGTTGCAGCAGCTCGCCGGCCAGTTCCTCGAAGCGCGGGGCGTCGGCCACCATGGCGTTGCTGATGCCCGTGAGGGTCTCGATGAACGGCGGGATGCGCACGCCGGGATTCACCAGGGTGGACCACTCCTGCGCCGTTTCGCGGCCTGGCTCCACGGACACCAGCCCGATCTCGGTGATGCGGTCGGCGTGGGCCGTGGCGCCGGTGGTCTCCAGGTCGAGGAAGACGACGGGTTCGTGGAACAAGCGGGCTTTCCGGGCGATTGCGGCGGGTGCCGTGGAATTCACGGGAACCATGTTGAACACTTAATGTCCTAGACGACATTGGACAGGCCGGATTGCAGTTGCTGGCTGTCCTGCCGCAGGCGAATTGTGGCTGGGCTGTTGCGTCCAGTACATCGTCCCTTCGGTTCCGTCCCCTCCGGGGCAGGCCCCTCCTTACCCCGCCTGCCCCGACTTGCCTGCCCCGGCCTCCCGGCCGGGGCATTTTTTTCGTCCGTGCGCATCGGCACATGGGCAGGGGGATGTCCTTCCCGCTGCCTATAATCCCGGCCCCTCCCGCCCCATCGGAGACCGCCACCGTGGCCGTCCATCGACCCATTGCCCTGATCGTCCTGAGCCTCGCCTTTGCCGCCGAGGCCCGTGCCCACGCCGGACACGAGGAATCCGCCCACGCCGCCGTCGACGTGATGTCCTGCGACTCGCCGCCCGCCAACGCGGTGCGCGCACTGCCTGCGCCGCTGGCGGACTGGGCCGAGATCGAGTGCAGCCCGATGGGACAGCAACTCGTGCCGTCCAGCCGCTGGCAGTGGCGCTATCCGGCCAGCTTCAAGGTGCGGCCGGTGATCCCCGCCTGGTCCGCCGTGGCCTCCGAGGACGCGCCGGGTGCCAAGTACTTCATCGAGCTCGACCTGGAGGAAGTGCCAGCGGCGGCGCTCGCGGAGCGGCACGGCTGGCTGGCCGGGCAGGTGTCGTCCTACCGCGATGCCGAACCGGCGGCGCCCGGCGCGATTCGCAGGCTCCGGGCGGAGAACAACCTGGGGCATGAATTCGACGTGTGGTTCGCGCAGTTCGGGGCCAATCGCATCTGGGCCGTGATGTGCGTGCCGGACTGCCGCGTGGAGTACGCCTTCCGCCTGCAACCCCTGTCGCCGCGCTGAGCCCGCCCCGGAGGCCGATGCCATGAACGCTCCCCTGCCCGAATGCCTGGTGGACCCCGCCGCCGCCTTGCCCGAGGACGCCGATCGCGCGCTTCTGCTCGGTCGCGCCTGGCTTCCCGGGGACGCGGGAGGCCCGACCCCGGTGATGGTGGCCCATGGCCAGGCTCACGACGTGAGCCACCTGGCGCCCACGGTCTCGGCACTGCTGGAGCAGCCGGACCTGGTGGCGTTGCTGCGTCGCGCCATGAAGGACGGCACCGGCAGGCCGCTGGGTTCCGTGGCAGCGCTGCTCGGCAACAGCGATCCGCGCCGCCGCGACGCCTCGCTGCCCTGGCTGCTGGCGCCCTGCGACCTGCAGGCGGTTCGCGCCTGCGGCGTGACCTTCGTGGCCAGCATGCTGGAGCGCGTCATCGAGGAACACGCCAAGGGGGATCCAGCCCAGGCGGAGGAGATCCGCGCGCGCCTGGACCGCGAGCTGGGAACCGCCCTGTCAAGCGTGAAGCCCGGCTCGCCGGAGGCCGCCCGCGTGAAGGCGGTGCTCACCGAGCGCGGCCTGTGGTCGCAGTATCTCGAGGTGGGCATCGGGCCGGACGCGGAGGTGTTCAACAAGGCCCAGCCACTGTCGGCGGTGGGCACGGGCGCCGACATCGGCATCCTGGAGAACTCCTCCTGGAACAACCCCGAACCCGAGCTGGTGCTGGTGGTGGACAGCCGGGGGACCGTGCGCGGCGCCACCCTGGGCAACGACGTGAACCTGCGCGACTGGGAAGGCCGCAGCGCGCTGCTGCTGGGGCGCGCCAAGGACAACAACGCGAGCTGTGCCATCGGCCCCTTCATCCGCCTGCTGGACGCAAGCTTCGGGGTGGACGACCTGCGCGCCACGGCCATCACCGTGGAGGTGCGCGGCGAGGACGGTTTCGAGGCCTGGGGTGGCTACACCCTGCGCCAGATCAGCCGCGATCCCCTGGACCTGGTGCGCCACGCCATGGGCAGCCACCACCAGTACCCGGACGGGATCGTGCTGTTCCTGGGTACCGCCTTCGCCCCCACCCAGGACCGTGGCGAGCCCGGTCGCGGTTTCACCCACCGGGTCGGGGACCGGGTTTCCATCCACGCCCCGCGCCTGGGCACGCTCGTGAACCGGGTGGATTTTGCGCACCGCATCACGCCCTGGACCTTCGGCATGGGGGCCCTGATGCGCAACCTGGCGGGCCGGGGCCTGCTGGGGAACGGCGCCGGCCGGGCCGTATGACAAATGGGAGGCTGGATTTTCGTTTGCGCAGGGGTATGATGCCGTCGTGTTTCGGGGTCAGGTAGTCGGCGGTACTCGAGTGCCATGCACGCTCCAAGCTCCCGAACATGGACGCGGATGGCAGCCCGCCGACACCAGAGCTACCCAGGAGATACAAATGGCGACCGGTACAGTCAAGTGGTTCAACGATGCAAAGGGGTTCGGCTTCATCACCCCCGACGACAAGAGCGAAGACGTGTTCGCGCACTTCTCGGCGATCAAGATGAACGGCTTCAAGACCCTCAAGGAAGGCCAGCGCGTCAGCTTCGAAGTGACCGTGGGCCCCAAGGGCAAGCAGGCTTCCAACATCCAGGCCGCGTGATCGACCGGGCTGCCTGCGGCACCCTTCCTCGAACCCGCGCTTGCGCGGGTTTTTTGTTGCCGCGTCCCCCGCATCCCCCTGTCGTGCCGCACCCGGCCTGCGCCTTCCCGCCATGAGCATCACGCTCGAGGACGTCCGCGCAGCCGCGGACGTCCTGCGCGGCCACGTGGTGACCACGCCCTGCCTGCATTCGCGCACGCTGTCGGAGGTCACTGGCGCGCAGGTCTGGCTGAAGTTCGAGAACCACCAGTTCACGGCATCGTTCAAGGAGCGCGGTGCGCTCAACAAGCTCGCCTCGCTCACGCCCGCCCAGCGCGCCGCCGGCGTGATCGCGGTCTCGGCCGGGAACCACGCCCAGGGGGTGGCCTTCCACGCCCGCCGGCTCGGCATTCCGTCGGTGATCGTGATGCCGCGCTTCACGCCGCACGTGAAGGTGGAGCAGACACGTGGCCACGGCGCCGAGGTGATCCTCGCGGGTGACGACTTCGACGAGGCGAAGGCGCACGCGATGGAGGTGATGGCCCGGCGCAACCTCACGCTGGTGCACCCCTACGACGACGCGCTGGTGATGGCGGGGCAGGGGACCATCGCGCTGGAGATGCTCGAGGCGCAGCCCGACCTGGAGGCCATCGTGGTGCCCGTGGGGGGCGGGGGACTGGTCTCGGGCATCGCCACGGCGGCCCGGGCGCTCTCGCCGGGCATCGCCGTGTACGGCGTGCAGACCGAGCGCTTCCCGTCCATGGCCTGCGCCGTGGAGGGCCGCACGCCCGTGTTCGGCGCCACCACCCTGGCCGACGGCATCGCCGTCAAGGAGCCGGGGCGGCTCACCCTCGAGGTGGTGCGCCGCCTGGTGGAGAAGGTCCTGCTGGTGGACGAGGGCGACATCGAGGGCGCCATCCTGCTGCTGCTCGAGATCGAGAAGACCGTGGCAGAGGGCGCGGGCGCCGCGGGGCTCGCGGCGCTGCTGCGCCACCGCGAGCGCTTCGCGGGCCGGCGCGTGGGCCTGGTGATCTGCGGCGGCAACATCGACCCGCTGACGCTGGCCGACGTGATCCAGCGCGGCATGGTGCGCACCGGCCGGCTCACCCGGCTCACGGTCACGCTGCGCGACCTGCCCGGCTCGCTGGCGCGGGTCACCGCGGCCATCGCCGAGGCCAACGCCAACATCGAGGAAGTCCACCACCAGCGCGCCTTCACCAACCTGCCGCTGCAGGAGACCGAGGTGGACTTCGTGCTCGAGACCCGCGGCTTTCCGCACGTGCAGCAGGTGATCGCACGGCTGCGCGAGGCCGGATTCGACGCCCGGCTGCACAACGACTGAACGGCCCTGCGCCGGCCGGACTACACCCGGCCGGCGCGCGTTTCCCGGCGCTGCAACCTGCGGCCGCCAGACTCCCCGGTTCCCCGGGCCTTCGCGGGCCCGCGCATCCGCCGAGGAGCCTACATGTCGCAGTACGATCCGTCCCGCCGCCTGTTCCTGAATCGCCTGACCCTCGCCGCCGGTACCGTGGCGACGGTCTCGCCGCTGGCCGCCGTTGCCGACACGGGCGGCGACACCCATGTGTGGGCCGGTCGGCGTCGCGTGGTGCGGCCCGGCCGCGCGGTCTTCCCCCAGTCGGTGGCCTCCTTCGAGCCGCGCGAGGACAGCGTGATCCTGTGGACCCGTGCCGTGGATGCGGATGCGGCCGGACAGGACCTCGACCTGGTGGTGCTGGTGGGCACCGATCCCTGGCTGCGGCGCCTCGTGGCCGCCACCGACCTTCGCGCCCGTGCCTCCGACGACGGGGTGGTGCAGGTGAAGCTCACGGGCCTCAAGCCCCGGACGCGCTACTTCTACCGCTTCGTGCTCGCGCGCGGCGGCGAGTGGTTCGGCTCCGCGCTGGCGCGCACCCGCACGGCGCCGCGCGCCACGGATGCAGGGCCGGCGCGTTTCGCCTTCGCCAGCTGCCAGGACGCCGTGGGCCGTTACTTCAACAGCTACTGGCGGGTGCTTCCCGAGGACCTGGACTTCGTGGTCCACCTCGGCGACTACATCTACGAGACCACGGGCGACCCGTCCTTCCAGAGCACCACGGGTCGGGGCGTGCGCTTCAGCGACGAGGCTGGCGCGGTGGCCCTGAAGGACGCCACGGGCAACACCTTCTTCGCCGCCGCCTCGGTGTCGAACTACCGCGAGCTCTACCAGTTCTATCGCGGCGACACCGTCCTGCAGCGGATGCACGAGCGATTCCCCTTCGTGATGATCTGGGACGACCACGAGTTCGCCAACGACTGCTGGGGCGCCACGGCCACGGACTTCAACGGCCTGAAGGACGAACTGAGCATGCAGCGCCGCCGCAACGCCGAACGCGTCTACTTCGAGTACGTTCCGGTGGACATCGACCTGCCCGCCGGTGCGGTGGACCCGTCCGCGCGACCGGTGTATCCGGCCACGCGCCTCTAC
>CAZXJW010000123.1:0-8831 GCA_964641005.1 uncultured Rhodocyclaceae bacterium | reverse complement strand
GGATGAAGAAGACCGACGCCACCAGGTAGAGCAGCGTGACGACGTTCATGCTCATTTGCCGTCTCCCCCGGCCTTGCGCTCCTTCTTCTTGAACATCTCCAGCATGCGCCGGGTGACGAGGAATCCGCCGAACACGTTCACCGCGGCCAGCGCCACGGCGAGGACGCCCATGGTCTTGCCAAGTCCGGTCTCCGTGAGGGCGGCGGCCAGCATGGCGCCCACGATCACGATGGCGGAGATGGCGTTGGTGACGGCCATCAGCGGCGTGTGCAGGGCCGGCGTGACGTTCCAGACCACGTGGTAGCCCACGTAGATGGCCAGCACGAAGATCGTGAGGTTGATGACGGTGTGGCTGACGGCTTCCACGGCGGATCTCCTGGCTAGCTCTTGCGCGCGAGTTCGCCGCCGATGCAGGCGAGCGTCCCGGCGACGATCTCGTCCTCGCGGTTCAGGTTGAACGCGCCGGTCTTGGCGTCCAGCATGAGGGCGAGGAAGTTGATGAGGTTGCGGGCATACAGCGCGCTGGCGTCCGCGGCCACCAGGGCCGGGATGTTGGCGATGCCGACGATGTGCACGCCGTGCTTGACCACCGTGGCGTTCAGTTCCGAGATCGGGCAGTTGCCACCCTGCTCCACGGCCATGTCCACGATCACCGATCCGGGCCGCATGGTCCTGACCATGTCCTCGGTCACCAGCACCGGCGCCGGCCGGCCCGGGATCAGCGCCGTGGTGATGACGATGTCGGCCTGCTTCACGCGCTCCGCGATCAGCGTCGCCTGGCGCTTCTTGTAGTCCTCGCCCATCTCGCGCGCATAGCCGCCCTGGCCCTTGGCCAGTTCCTTCTCGGCGTCGGTGAGCGGCACCTCGATGAACTTGGCACCAAGCGACTCCACCTGCTCCTTGGTCTCGGGGCGCACGTCGGTCGCCTCCACCACGGCGCCCAGGCGCTTGGCGGTGGCGATGGCCTGCAGGCCCGCCACACCCACGCCCATGATCACCACCCGGGCGGCCTTGATGGTGCCCGCCGCGGTCATGAGCATGGGCATCAGGCGGCCGTAGGTGTTGGCCGCCAGGAGCACGGCCTTGTAGCCGGCGATGTTGGCCTGGGAGGACAGCACGTCCATGCTCTGGGCGCGCGAGATGCGGGGCAGCCATTCCATGGCGAAGCCGGTGACGCCCGTGGCCGCGAGCCCCTGGAGGGCGTCGGCCTTGTACGGGGCCAGCAGTCCCACCAGCAGCTGGTCCTTGCGCAGCAGGCCCAGTTCCGCAGGCTGCGGCCCGCGCACCTTGAGCACGATGTCGGATGCCCATGCCTCGGCGGCACTGGCGGAGACCGTTGCGCCCGCCGCCGAGTAGTCGGCATCCGGGATGGACGACGCGAGGCCGGCGCCGGCCTGGACGATCACCTTGTGGTGCCCGCCGGCCGCGAGCTTCTTGACCGTCTCGGGCGTCGCGGCGACCCGCGTCTCGCCCGGCAGCGTCTCCGCCGGAATACCGATCTGCATCCTGTGACTGCCTCCGTGATCGCGCGACCCGCCGTGCCCGGCCGCCGCTGCGCCTGTCCCGGAATCCTGGAGAGGTGTCCCGGGCGCCAGCGAAGCGGCGGATTATATCCGCCCGACCGCCCGTCACACAGCGCCGTGGAGCCGCTGCCTATAATCGGCCATGCCTCCGATCCGCGTGCTGCCCGATGCACTGGTGGACCAGATCGCCGCCGGCGAGGTGGTGGAACGTCCCGCTGCTGCCCTGAAGGAACTGCTGGAGAACAGCCTCGACGCGGGGGCGCGCGAGATTGCCGTGAACCTCGATGCCGGCGGCATCGGCCGCATCCGCGTGCAGGACGACGGCGCCGGCATCGCCGCCGCCGAACTGCCGCTCGCGCTGGCGCGGCACGCCACCAGCAAGATCGCCAGCCTCGGCGACCTGGAACGCGTGGCCACGCTCGGTTTCCGCGGGGAGGCTCTGGCGAGCATCGCATCGGTTTCGCGCTTCTCCATCACCAGCCGCCGCGAGGGCGAGCGGCACGCCTGGCGCATCGCCGCAGAGGGCGGACGCGTCGAGCCGGCCGCGCCCGCGGCGCTCGACCGGGGCACGGTGGTGGAGGTGCTCGACCTGTTCCACAACGTCCCGGCACGACGCAAGTTCCTCAAGTCCGAGGCCACCGAGTACGCGCACGCCGAGGAGGCCTTCCGCCGCATCGCGCTGTCGCGGCCGGACGCGGCCTTCGTGCTGAGCCACGACGCACGCCCGCGCCTGCGGCTGCCGGTCCAGGACGAGGCCGCCCGCTGTGCCGCCGTGCTGGGAGCGGATTTCTCCACGGCCTGCCTGGCGCTGGACGAGGCCGCCGGGCCGATCCGCCTGCACGGCGCCGTGGGCCTGCCCGCGGCGGCGCGCGGCAGCCGCGACTCCCAGTACCTGTTCGTGAACGGCCGATTCGTGCGCGACAAGCTGCTGACCCATGCGGTGCGCGAGGCCTACCGCGACGTGCTGCACGGTGACCGGCACCCTGCCTACGCCCTGTTCCTGGAACTGCCGCCGGAGGCGGTGGACGTGAACGTCCATCCCACCAAGAGCGAGGTGCGGTTCCGCGAATCACGCGCCGTGCACCAGTTCGTGCTGCACGCCGTGGAGCGGGCGCTGGCGCGCAGCCGGCCCGGCGAGGCGTCGCCGGCGCCCGCGGCGCCGGCGCACTGGCTGGCCCGGGCAGCCGCTTCCGGGCAGCCGCCGCAGCAGGCGATGACCCTGCCCTCCGCGGGAGAGCCGATGGCCTTCTACGACCGGCTGTTCGGACGGTCCGGGCTGCCGGGTGCCACACCGGGCGCCGCCTCGACCGCGCTCGCCGGGCGCCCCGTGTCCGCACTGCCCGAGGGCGAGGAGTTCCCGCTCGGCCATGCGCTGGCCCAGCTCGCCGGGGTGTACGTGCTCGCGCAGAACCGGCAGGGACTCGTGGTGGTGGACATGCACGCCGCCCACGAACGCATCGTCTACGAACGCCTCAAGACGGCACTGGCCGGCAGCGGCGTTCCCACCCAGGCGCTGCTGATTCCCGCCACGCTCGTGGCCACGCCCCTGGAAGTGGCCACCGTGGAGGCCCACTGTGGCGAGATCGCCGCCATGGGGTTCGAGATGGCCGTGTCCTCCCCCACCAGCGTGGTGGTGCGGGCGGTGCCCGTGCTGCTCGGGGATGCCGACGTGCCCGCACTGGCGCGCGACCTGCTGCGCGAGATCGCCGAGGTGGGCGCGAGCCGGGCGGTGGCGGACCGGCGCGACGAGATCCTCGGCACGCTCGCCTGCCACGGCGCGGTGCGCGCCAACCGGGCGCTCACCGTGCCGGAGATGAACGCCCTGCTGCGCGACATGGAGGCCACCGAGCGCTCGGGGCAGTGCAACCACGGCCGCCCCACCTGGTACCAGTTCACGCTGGCGGATCTCGACCGGCTGTTCCTGCGGGGTCGCTGATGGGCGTGGCGGAGGCATTCCGGTTCGGCCCCCTCATGGCGGCGCCGGCGTCCGCACCACGGTCCCGCCCGAGGACTTCCACGGCCAGCCCGCCGGACCGCCCCGCGGCCCGTCCGTGAACCTCGCCCTCTCCAGGGATCCGCCGGTGCTGTCCCTGGCCGGCCCCACGGCCAGCGGCAAGAGCGCGGCGTCGCTGGCGCTGGCCGGGCACTGGCCGGTGGAGATCGTCAGCGTCGACTCGGCGCTGGTGTACCGGGGCATGGACATCGGCACGGCCAAGCCCGGACCCGAGGAGCGCCGGTCCGCGCCCCATCACCTGATCGACGTGGTGGACCCCGTGGAGGCGTACTCGGCGGCGCGGTTCGCCGACGAGGCAGCGGCGCTGGTGACCGAAATCCGCGCGCGCGGCCGCATCCCGCTGCTGGCGGGAGGCACCATGCTCTACTTCAAGGCGCTGCGCGAAGGGCTGTCGTCGCTGCCACCGGCCGGTCCGTCCATGCGCCTGGTGATCGACGGCATGGCGGCGGAACTGGGCTGGCCCGCCCTGCACGCCACCCTGGCCAGGCTCGACCCCGAGACCGCCGCGCGCCTCGAGCCCGCGGACTCGCAGCGCATCCAGCGCGCCCTCGAGGTGTGCTGGCTCGCAGGGCGTCCCATGTCCGCGCTGCTCGCCGAGGGCCGCCGCCGCCCGCCGCCCTGGCGCCTGCTGCAGGTCTCCCTGGAGCCCTCGGATCGGCTGGTGCTGCACGCGCGCATCGCGGCGCGCTTCGAGGAGATGCTGGAACTGGGGTTGATCGGCGAGCTCTCCAGCCTGCGACGCGAGCACCCGCTGGATCCGGGCATGCCCTCCATGCGCTGCGTGGGCTACCGCCAGGTCTGGGACTACCTCGATGGCGCCTACGGCCTCGCCACGCTGCGCGAGAAGGCGGTGGCCGCCACCCGCCAGCTCGCCAAGCGCCAGCTCACGTGGTTGCGCGCCACCGCGGAGGTGGAGCGCATCGACTGCCTCGCTCCGGACGCGCAGGCCCGGGTCGTGGATCACGTGGCCGCCGCGCTCGGCTGAGCGCGGCGGTGGCGCGTCTCAGGGCGCCGCGGCCAGCCAGTCGGCGCCCGCCTTCGCGACCACGCCGTCCTGCTGCGACGTGACGCCCGACACGCCGATGGCGCCGACAATCTGGCCCTTGTAGACCAGAGGCACGCCGCCTTCGAGCGGAAGCACCTGCTCGATGCCGAGGATCGCGGTGCGGCCGCCGGCGATGGCGTCCTCGAACACCTTGGTGGCGCGCTTGAAGCCCGCTGCCGTCTGCGCCTTCTGGATGGAGATGTCGATGCTGCCGTACTGGGTGCCGTCGAGTTTCTGCAGCATCACCAGATGGCCGCCCTCGTCCACCACGGCGATCGAGACGTTCCAGCCGTTCTTCCGGGCCTCGGCCTCGGCCGCGGCGACGATCTGCTTCGCGGCCTCGAGCGACAGCGCCTTCTTGTCGAGCATCTGGGCACTCGCCCCGAGGGTGACTGCGGCCAGCAGCAGGCCGGCAAGGAAAGGCTTGAGCATCTTCATGGGGGTCTCCGTGACGGTTCGGGATTCGCGCCCCGCGGGGCGGCGCGCCGGCGAACGCCGGGCACGGGGGACGATACGCCCCCGGCGCGCACGGCATCAATCGCCGCGCACCGCCTCCACCCGTGCCGCGATCGCGCCTGCGGCCACCTTCACCTCGATGGGTTCGCCGGCCGACAGCGCCGCCGCGTCGGTCACGATCGCACCGCGGGCATCGCGCACGATGGCGTAGCCCCGTCCCAGCACGGCCTCGGGATTGAGCTGGCCGAGCTGGGCGCGCAGGGCCTGCACGCGCAGCGCACGTTCCCTCAGGGCGGATCGAAGCGCGCGCTGCATCGACTCGCGCAGGGCGCCGAGCACGGCCGCGGCACGATCCGTGCGCGGCCGCGCCTGGGCGAGGCGATGGGCCGCGTGTCCGAGCCGCAACGCCCGCGACTCGAGGACGCGCGCACCGGCAAGCGTCAGGCGCCGCCGCGCCTGGGCAAGCTGCTCGCGCTGTCGCGCGATGCGCTCCGCCGGATGGCGCAGCCGCCGCTGGGCGATGTCGAGCCGCTGCAGACGCCGGTCCTGGCCCTCGCGCCACCGCGCCCGCAGCGCCCTCGCCAGCGCTTCGAGACGACGCCCCAGTGCCGCGGCGTCCGGGCTGGCGAGCTCCGCGGCCGCCGTGGGCGTGGGCGCGCGCGCGTCGGCCACGAAATCCACGATGGTGAAGTCGGTCTCGTGGCCGACGCCGGTGACCACCGGGACCGGCGAGGCGGCCACGGCGCGGGCCAGGGCCTCGTCGTTGAAGGCCCAGAGGTCCTCGATGCTGCCGCCGCCGCGGCACAGGATCAGCACGTCCGCGAGGCCGTGTGCACCGGCGGCGGCGAGCGCCGCGGCCACCTGGACCGCCGCGCCCTCGCCCTGCACCGGCGCGGGATAGAGGATCACCCGCAACGACGGCATGCGCCTGCGCAGGGTGGTGAGCACGTCCCGCAGCGCCGCGGCCCTGGGCGAGGTGATCACGCCCACGGTGCGCGGAAAGGCCGGCAGGGCGCGCTTGCGGGCCGGATCGAACAGCCCTTCCGTGGCGAGCTTGCGCTTGAGCCGCTCGAAGGCCTCGTAGAGCGCGCCCAGTCCGGCGCGGCGCATGAACTCCACGTTGAGCTGGAACTCCCCGCGCGGCTCGTAGAACGATGCGGTGGCGCGCACCTCCACCTGCGCACCGTTGGCGGGCTGCCAGTCGAGCAGCTGCGTGCGGCCGCGGAACATCACGCAGCGCACCTGGGCCGCGTCGTCCTTGAGCGTGAAGTAGCAGTGCCCCGAGGTGGCCCGCGTGAAGTTGGAGATCTCGCCGCCGACCCAGGCGAGGCCCAGTCCGCGCTCCACCAGGCCGCGCACCCGGGCGTTCAGCGCCGAGACGCTGAGCACGCGCTCCGCGGGCGGCGCGGCGGCGAACGGATCGGGCGGGGTCTCCATGGGCGCCGGATTCTAGGCGCTGCGCAGCCGCTGCGGGTCGCCCATCGGCGATCGCCAGCAACGGCGCGGCCCTCGCCGCGAAGGCGCCCGGAAAGCCGCGCCGATGCTGGCCATCCACAGCCTCGCGCGAAAATCAACGGGTCGTGCAAAGCCTCTCGCGCCCAGAGGGAGCATGTGCGCAAGTTTCTGAAAACACTGCCCTATCCGACTGCACATGAAACGGGCATGACAGAAAAACCTTTTGTCTGCGGTCCACTTAGCGGCGCTTTCGACAGCCTGTGCACAGAGTTATCCACAGACTCTGTGGACAACCCGGATGGCATCGACACTGCGTTGCGCCCGCGTTGCAGGGGTCGAAGCCTGCGGCTAAAGTGTCGCGCTTTCCAACAGCGGGACACCACGCGCGTGCTGGCGATCATCGAAGCGGCCGGTTGGCCGATCTGGCCCATCATCGCGGCCTCCATCGTGGCGCTGGGCATCATCGGCGAACGTGCGTGGTCGCTGAGGAGTGCCGCGGTGGTGCCGCGCGAGCTGCTCGCCGAGACGGTGAAGGAGTTCCGCGCCAAGGGCGTGACGCCCGACCTGCTGTCGCGGCTCTCCCAGGGCTCGCCGCTGGGTCGCGTGTTCGCCGCCAGCCTGCGCCACGTGCGCAGCCCCCGCGAGGTGATGCGCGACGCGGTGGAGGAAGCCGGCCGCGCCGCGGCCCGCGACCTCGACCGCTTCCTCACGACGCTGGGCACCATCGCCACCATGGCGCCGCTGCTCGGTCTGCTCGGCACCATCATCGGCATGATCGAGATCTTCGGCGCCCAGACCCCCACCGGCATGGCCAACCCCGCGCAACTCGCGCGCGGCATCTCCGTGGCGCTGTACAACGCCGCCTTCGGCATCATCGTGGCCGTGCCCAGCCTGATCTTCTACCGCCACTTCCGCGCCAAGGCCGACGACCTGGTGACCGACATGGAGCTCCAGGCGGTCAAGCTGGTGGAAGTGGTGCACGGCGACCGCAGCCAGTGACGCCGGCGCCGGGGTTGCGATGAACTTCCGCCGCGGCAGGCTGCGCGACGAGCCGGAGATCAACCTCGTCCCCTTCATCGACGTGCTGCTGGTGATCGTGATCTTCCTGGCCGTCACCACGACCTACTCGCGCTTCTCCGAACTGCAGATCGACCTGCCCACCGCCGACGCCGCCAAGGCCGCCGAGAAACCCGGCCAGGTGAACGTCGCCGTCACGCCGGCCGGAAGCTACGTGGTGGGACGCACGCCGGTCACCTTCACCTCGCTGCAGGCCTTCAGCACCGAGCTCAAGCGCGCCGCGGGCGGCAACGAGGATCCGGTGGTGGTCATCAATGCCGATGCGAAGGCCACCCACCAGGCGGTCATCCGGGTGCTCAACGCCGCCCAGATGGCCGGCTTCGGCCGAATCACCTTCTCCACCCAGAACGAGGCGAAGTAGCGCCCGCGCCCCTGTTCGCGGACGCGCGGCTCCATGGGCATCGAGAAGCACTGGCAGCGCACAGGGCCGCTGGCGGTGGCGCTCCTGCCGCTGGCGCTGGTCTTCTCGATGGTCACGGCGCTGCGGCGCGCGCTGTTCTCCCTCGGCCTGCTGGGAACCGAGCGGCTTCCCGTGCCCGTGGTGGTGGTGGGCAATGTCACCGCCGGAGGCACGGGCAAGACGCCGCTGGTGGCGTGGCTGGCGCGCGAGCTGGCCGCGCGCGGCCGCAGGCCGGGCATCGTGACCCGCGGCTACGGCGGCAGCGCCCCCGGCGCGGGCCCCGTGGCGCCGGATGCGGACCCGGCGCTGTGCGGCGACGAGGCGGTGCTGCTCGCGCAGGAGTGCGGCTGCCCGGTGTTCCGCGGTGCCGATCGCGTGGCCGCGGCACGCGCCCTGCTGGCGGCACACCCCGGCACCGACGTGCTCCTGAGCGACGACGGCCTGCAGCACTACCGCCTCTGCCGCGACCTGGAGATCGCCGTGATCGACGGAACGCGCGGACTGGGCAACGGGCTGCCGCTGCCGGCCGGTCCGCTGCGCGAACCGGTCTCGCGCCTGGCGCGTTGCGGCTTCCTGGTGGTCAAGGCGCCCGCGACGGCGCCGCTGCCGCTCCATCCCGCGCGCGGCACCATGACGCTCGTGCCGGGGGCGCTGCGTTCCCTGGTGGATCCGGCCCGCACCCTCGACCCTTCCTCGCTCGCGGGACGGCGCGTGCACGCCGTGGCCGGCATCGGCAATCCGGGGCACTTCTTCGACACCCTGCGCGCGCTGGGCATCGCCTTCGAGGCCCACGCCTTTCCGGACCATCGCCCCTGGCGCTCGCAGGACCTTGCCTTCCGCGGTGCCGATGCGGTGCTGATG
>CAZXJW010000122.1:0-8840 GCA_964641005.1 uncultured Rhodocyclaceae bacterium | reverse complement strand
ACGATGGCCTGCGCGATGCCCACGCGCTGCTGGTAGCCCTTGGAGAGCGTGCCGATGACCCGGTCGGCCACGTCCGCCACCCGGGCGCGTTCCATGGCACGCTTCACGGCGGCCGCGACCTTCGCGCCGCTCACCCGCCGCAGCCGCGCGGCGAGCGAGAGGTACTCGCGCACGGTCTGGTCGCGATACAGCGGCGGAGTCTCGGGAAGGTAACCCACGTGCCGCTTGGCGCCCACGGGATCGTCGAGCAGGTCGATGCCGCAGATGCGCACCTCGCCCGAGCCTGGCGCGAGGTTCCCCGTGATCATCTGCAGCGTGGTGGTCTTGCCGGCGCCATTGGGCCCGAGCAGGCCGAGGACCTCGCCACGAGCCACCGAGAGCGAAACGTCGCGCACGGCATGGCGCGCGCCGAAGTCGCGCGAGAGGTTCGAGGCTGAGAGGATCGGGGCGGGCGTGTCGTTCACCGCTGCGGGACTGCGTTGTTGCGCCGGTCTCGGGCGCAGGGGGCGGTGCGGCGGGGCATGGTGGCCGCCGCCTTGTGAGCGCGGCGGAATATACCTAAACTGACCCGGCAGTCCAAGAACTCGCCCGCCCCGACCGGCTCTAACCGGCCACGGCCGGGGCATCGGGAGCCCGCATCTCCCGGCGTGCCGCGCCCCGCCGGCGTCCAACGGTTCCCTCTGAAGGCAGCTTTCATGCGCTCGTTCCTCCTCGCCGTGCTGTTGTCCGCCGTGGCCCTGTCGGCCTGTGCCCAGGTCAAGACCCGCCCGGCGGCGGCCTCCGGCAACGTGCTCGCCGCGGGCGACATGGCCCAGGCGCCGATGATCATCGATGGCGACGATTCCCTCGAGGATCTCCAGGCGCGCGCCGCCGAAGCGCTGGGCGCAGCCCCGCCTGCGAAGCTGCCACCCAACGAACTGAACCGCGACACGCTCTACAAGTTCCTGCTCGCCGAGATCGCGGCGCAGCGCGGCAACGTCCGCCTCGCCGCCAAGGCGTACCTGGAGATCGCCCAGTCCACCCGCGATCCCCGCATCGCCAGGCGTGCCACCGAGATCGCCATGTCGGGCCGCTTCAACGACCTCGCCCTCGACGCCGCCGCGCTCTGGCTGGACATCGAGCCCACCTCGGGGCCGGCGCGCCAGTCGCTCGTGACGGTGCTGGTGAACAGCAACAAGCTCTCCGACGCCAGGCCCTACCTGCAGAAGCTGCTCGCCGCAGACCCGGCCCGCACAGGCATCGCCTTCATGCAGCTCACCGCGCTGCTGTCGCGTCACCAGGACAAGAACGCGGCCTACGTGCTCACGCGCGACCTCGCCGCGCCCTATCCGGCGGTGCCCGAGTCGCATTTCGCCGTGGCGCAGATGGCCGCCGCGGCCGGCAAGTTCGACGTGGCCGCCACTTCGGTGAAGCAATGCCTGAAGCTCAAGCCGTCCTTCGAGCCGGCAGCGCTGCTCAACACCCAGCTTCTGGCGCGCGAGTCCAGCAAGGCGGCGCTCGAGTTCCTCGGTGGCTGGGTGGCCGCCAATCCCCAGGCGCGCGATGCGCGGCTCACCTACGCGCGGCTGCTGGTGGCCGACAAGCAGACCGAGGCGGGCCGGGCGGAATTCCGCAAGCTCGAGCAGGAGGCGCCCAACAACGCCGAGCTGGCCGTCACCATCGGCCTGCTGTCGCTGCAGCTCAACGACCTGGACACCGCCGAAGGCCGCTTCAAGCGCGCGCTCGACCTCAACTATCGCGATTCCGACTCGCTGCGCTACTACCTCGGCCAGATCGCCGAGGAGCGCAAGCGCTACGACGAGGCGCTGGGCTGGTACGCCCAGGTGGAGGAGGGCGAGCAGCAGGTGCCCGCCGCGGCGCGCTATGCCTTCATCCTGGCGCGCCAGAACAAGGTCGCCGAGGCGCGCCTGTACCTGAAGTCGGTGTCGCCGCGCACGCCCCAGCAGCGCACGCAGCTGGTGCAGGCCGAGGCCCAGGTGCTGCGCGAGGCGAAGGCCTACCAGGACGCGTACGACGTGCTCGGCGCCGCCCTGGAGGCCGACCCCGAGAACCCGGACCTGCTGTACGACTCCGCCATGGCCGCCGAACGCCTGGACAAGCTCGACGTGGTGGAGTCGCGGCTCAAGCGCCTGATCACCATCAAGCCCGACCACGCGCAGGCCTTCAATGCCCTCGGCTACACCTTCGCCGACCGCAACATCCGCCTTCCCGAGGCGCGCGACTACATCGAGAAGGCGCTCGCCCTCGCCCCCGAGGATCCGTTCATCCTCGACAGCATGGGCTGGGTGCAGTACCGCCTGGGCAACCTCGACAAGGGCCTCGAGTACCTCAAGCGCGCCTACGCCCAGCGTCCCGACGCCGAGATCGCCGCGCACATCGGCGAGGTGCTCTGGGCGCTGGGGCGTCGCAACGAGGCCGAGAAGACGTGGCGCGAGGCGCTGCAGGCCAATCCCGCCAGCGAGGAGCTGCAGGCGGTGATGCGCAAGTACCTCAACTGATTCCGGAGCTGCCCATGCCGCGCCCGTCGCGGCGCCGCTTCCTCGCGGCGTGCGTGGTGCTCGCGGCCGGCTGCTCGGCACCGGCCCGAAAGCCTTCGCCCGGGCGGGCAGACCCCGACTTCTTCGAGCTGCGTGGCCGCATCGGCGTGCGCTACCAGGGCGATGGCTTCAGCGGCAGCCTGCTGTGGCGGCACGCCGGCGGCGCCGATCGCGTGGAGCTGTTCAACCCCCTGGGCGCCGTGCACGCGCGGCTGAGCCGGGACGCCGGCGGCGCGGTGCTGGAGACCGCCGACGGCAAGCGCCACGCCGAAGCCGACGCCGCTGCCCTGTCGCGCGCCATCCTCGGCTGGGAACTGCCGCTGGATGCGCTGCGCCACTGGGCCTTCGGCCGCGCCGCGCCTGGCAGGCCCGCCGAACTGGAGCGCGATCCCGCGGGCCGGCCCTCGCGGCTCCTCCAGGACGGCTGGGAGGTGCGCTACTTCGCCTGGGACGAGGCGCAACCCGGCGTGCCCCGGCGCATCGAGCTCGAACAGCCCGGCCTGAAGGTGAAGATCGCAGTGGCGAGCCTGGGCGAGCCGACGCCATGAGCGCCGAGGTCGTCTTCCCTGCCCCGGCGAAGCTCAACCTGTTCCTGCACGTGACGGGGCGCCGCCCGGACGGCTACCACGTGCTGCAGACGCTGTTCCGCTTCATCGACCGTGCCGATGGCATCGGCCTGGCCGTGCGGGCCGATGGCGCGATCCGGCGCGTCAACGAGGTTCCGGGCGTGCCGCCGGAATCCGACCTGGCGGTGCGCGCCGCCCTGGCCCTGAAGGCGGCCACCGGCTGCCGGCTGGGCGCCGACATCCGCCTGGACAAGCGCCTGCCCATGGGCGGTGGACTGGGCGGCGGCAGTTCCGACGCCGCCACGGTGCTGCTGGGTCTCAATCACCTGTGGGGCACGGGCCTGGGGCGCGAGGCGCTCCAGGCCATCGCCTTGCCGCTCGGAGCGGATGTGCCGGTGTTCGTGTTCGGCCGCAATGCCTTCGGCGAGGGGGTGGGCGAGCGGCTCCAGGCCTTCGATCCGGGCCCGGCGTGGTACCTCGTCCTGACCCCGCCCGTGTCCGTTTCCACGGCGTCCGTGTTCGCTTCCCCTCGATTGACACGGGATAGCTCAGCCATCACAATTGCGGCCCTTTCAATGGGTTGGCGGCACGGATGGGGTCGAAACGACCTGCAATCCGTGGTGCGTGAGCAGGTTCCGGAGGTGGATCGGGCGCTGTCCTGGCTCGAACGGTTCGGCACCGCGCGCATGACCGGCTCGGGTGCCTGCGTGTTCTGCGACTTCGACTCCGAGGCTGCGGCGCGCGGGGTCCTGGCGCAGGTCCCGGAAGGCCTGTCGGGCTTCGTGGCCCGCGGGCTCGACGAGCATCCGTTGCGGTCGCTCGCCTCCGATTGAGGGACATCTGGGGAGTCGCCAAGTTGGTTAAGGCACCGGATTTTGATTCCGGCATACGAGGGTTCGAATCCTTCCTCCCCAGCCAGGTTACCGAGGCCGGCCCCTTCCCGCCCGCGCAGGGCTGAAGGCAAGCCGGACGGCCCGGATCGGCGCGACAGCCGCCTTCAGGCGGCTGTCGCCTTTTTCGGGCTCCCAACATCGGGGGCGCACTTGCTGACAGCGCACGAGACTTCCGCCCGGCGGGCCGTCCGGAACAGCCATCTGGTCAACGACAGCCTGATGGTGTTCACCGGCAACGCCAATCCGCGTCTCGCGGAGGACGTGTGCCGCCACCTGAACATCCAGCTCGGGCGCGCCTCGGTGGGCAAGTTCAGCGACGGCGAGGTGATGGTGGAACTGCTGGAGAACGTGCGCGGCCGCGACGTGTTCATCCTGCAGTCCACCTGCATGCCCACCAACGACAACCTCATGGAGCTGGTGCTCATGGCCGATGCCCTGCGCCGCTCCTCGGCCGGACGCATCACGGCGGCGATCCCCTACATGGGCTACTCGCGCCAGGACCGCCGGCCGCGCTCGGCGCGCGTGGCCATCAGCGCGCGGGTCGTGGCCAACATGCTCCAGGCCGCCGGCGTGGATCGCGTGCTGACCGTGGACCTGCACGCCGACCAGATCCAGGGCTTCTACGACATCCCCGTGGACAACATCTACGCCGCGCCCATCCTGCTCGGCGACATCTGGAAGATCGGCCACGAGAACCTGCTGGTGGTCTCGCCGGACGTGGGCGGCGTGGTGCGCGCCCGGGCGCTCGCCAAGCGGCTCGATTCCGACCTGGCCATCATCGACAAGCGCCGTCCCAAGCCCAACGTGGCCACGGTGATGAACATCATCGGCGACCCGGCCGGCCGCACCTGCGTGATCATGGACGACATGGTGGACACGGCCAACACGCTGTGCGAGGCGGCCGCGGCGCTCAAGGACCGCGGCGCCGAGCGCGTGATCGCCTACTGCACCCACCCCGTGCTCTCCGGCAAGGCCATCGAGCGCATCGAGGGCTCGGTGCTCGACGAGCTGGTGGTCACCGACACCATCCCCCTGCGCGACAACGCGCGGGCCAGCAACCGCATCCGGCAGCTGCCCATCGGCGGGCTGCTCGCCGAGACCATGCGCCGCATCAGCAACGAGGACTCCGTGTCCTCGCTGTTCATGGAGTAGCCCCCGGGCCGCTCCGTTTTCGCCGGGCCGCGCGAGCGGCCCACTTGAGCAACGCGCGCCGCGCTGGTCGCGGCCGGCGCGCAGTTTCGGAGAAGTGCAATGACCATCGAGATCACCGCCATGCCGCGGACCGAGGAAGGTACGGGTGCGAGCCGCCGCCTTCGCAACCGCGGCTTCACGCCGGGCATCGTCTACGGCGCCGGCAAGGACGCCCAGCCGATCCAGCTGGACCACAACGCGCTGTCGCGTCACCTGAAGATGGAGGCCTTCCACGCCTCGATCCTCACCATGAAGCTGGGCGACCAGACCCAGCAGGTGCTGCTGCGCGACGTGCAGATGCACCCGTTCCGCCAGCTCGTGCTGCACGTGGACTTCCAGCGCGTGGCCGCCGACCAGAAGATCCACATGAAGGTGCCGCTGCACTTCTCGAGCGCCGAGAACGCGCCGGGCGTGAAGTTCGGCCACGGCATCATCAGCCACGTGCTGAACGAGATCGACATCGTCTGCCTGCCTGCGGCGCTGCCCGAGTTCATCGAGGTCGACCTCAGTGCCATCGAGCTGGGCCAGTCGGTGCACCTGTCCGACCTGAAGATGCCCGCGGGCGTGGAGTCGGTGCAGCTTTCCAAGGGTGACAACGCCGTGGTGGCCACCATCCAGGTGCCGCGCGGCGAGCTGTCCAAGGAAGAGGAGCCTTCCACGCCGTCGGCCGCCCAGGTGCCCGCCACTGCCCAGAAGGCCCCGGAGCAGAAGGGCGAGTCCAAGCCGGCCGCCAAGAAGTAACCGGCACCCACCGGCACTCGGAGGCCCGCGCCGGGAATCCCCCGCCGCGGGCCTTCGTCCTTCCAGGCTCCCGCCATGCGACTGCTCGTCGGACTCGGCAACCCCGGACGCGAATACGAGGCCACGCGCCACAATGCCGGCTTCTGGTTCGTGGACGCGGTGGCGCGCGACCACGGCGCGCAGCTGCGCACAGAGCCTCGCTTCCATGGCCTGGCGGCGAAGGTGTCGCGCGGCGGGCACGAGTGCTGGCTGCTCGAGCCCTCCACCTTCATGAACGACTCGGGCCGCGCCGTGGCGGCGCTGGCGCGCTTCTACAGGATCGAACCGGCCGAGATCCTGGTGGTGCACGACGAGCTCGACCTGCCGCCGGGGGGCGTGAAGCTCAAGCGCGGCGGTGGCGCCGCTGGCCACAACGGGCTCAAGAGCATCATCAGCCACCTGGGCCAGGATTTCTGGCGTCTTCGCCTGGGCATCGGCCACCCCGGCGATCGCGAGCAGGTGATCCACTACGTGCTGGAGAAGGCGCGCCGCGAGGAGCAGGAGCTGATCGACCAGGCGCTCGACCGCGCGCTGGCGGTGTGGCCCGAGCTGCTCGAAGGCCGCACCGAGGCGGCCATGCTGAAGCTGCACACCAAGGGGTGAGGCGCGCGCCTCGCCGTCGCAACCCGAACCATCCGAATTCGCAGGAGCCTCTCGCATGTCCCTCAAGTGCGGCATCGTCGGACTGCCCAACGTGGGCAAGTCCACCACCTTCAACGCGCTCACCAAGGCGGGCATCGCGGCGGAGAACTATCCCTTCTGCACCATCGAGCCGAACGTGGGCATCGTCGAGGTGCCCGACCCGCGGCTCGCGAAGCTCGCGCAGATCGCCAGGCCGCAGAAGGTGATCCCGGCGGTGGTGGAGTTCGTGGACATCGCCGGCCTGGTGGCCGGCGCCTCCAAGGGCGAGGGGCTTGGCAACCAGTTCCTGGCCAACATCCGCGAGACCGACGCCATCTGCCACGTGGTGCGCTGCTTCGACGACCCCAACGTGGTGCACGTGGCGGGCAAGGTGGATCCGGTGTCGGACATCGAGGTGATCGACACCGAACTCGCGCTGGCCGATCTCGCCACGGTGGAGAAGCAGCTCTCCAAGAACACCAAGCTGGCCAAGGCCGGCGGCGACAAGGAGGCCCAGCGCCTCGTGGCCGTGCTCACCCGGCTGCAGGAGGCCCTCGACCAGGCCCGGCCGGCGCGCAGCATCGATCTGTCGAAGGAGGAACTGGCGGTGGTCAAGCCGTTGTTCCTGCTCACCATGAAGCCGGTGCTCTACTGTGCCAACGTGGCCGAGGGCGGCTTCGAGAACAATCCCTTGCTCGACCGGGTGCGTGCCCACGCCGCGAAGGAAGGCGCGCCCGTGGTGGCCATCTCGGCGGCCATGGAGGCGCAGATCGCCGACCTGTCCGACGAGGACAAGATGGTGTTCCTGGCCGACATGGGGCTGGAGGAGCCGGGCCTGAACCGCCTGATCCGCGCCGCCTACGACCTGCTCGGCCTGCAGACCTACTTCACCGCCGGCGAGAAGGAAGTGCGCGCCTGGACCATCCACAAGGGCGACACCGCACCGCGCGCCGCCGGCGTCATCCACACCGACTTCGAGCACGGCTTCATCCGCGCCGAGGTGATCGCCTACGAGGACTACGTGTCACTCAAGGGCGAGCACGGCGCCAAGGAGGCGGGCAAGATGCGCCTCGAGGGCAAGGACTACGTGGTGAAGGATGGGGATGTGATGCACTTCAGGTTCAATGTCTGATGTTTCCACCGGATCGGAGCACTGCGTCGTGACGAACGAGAAGATCAAGCTCAGGGTGACCAGCAGCGGCCAGACCATCGAGGTGGTGGTCTACAGCAAGCAGCTCAACGTGATCCAGGTGGTGCTGGGCGAGGGGCCGCACAGCGTGCGCTGCGACCTGACTCCCAACGCCAGCGCCTCGGCCTACGTGGGCAGTGCCATGGGACGCGAGATCGTCTACGAGCGCAGCCGCGAGCAGGTGAAGGCCGACCTGGCGCGGGAGGCGGGATTCCGCGAGTTCAAGCGCTGAGGGCGGGCGGCGGCGAGCGCCGTCGAGTCCCCGCGTTGCGCCCTTCGCGGCAGCGGGTTCACCCGCGGGACCGCAACGGCCCCACCACCAGCGCCACGTTGAAGGCCGCGTACACGGAGTAGGCCGCGAGCCACGCCCACCCCACCGCCTCCACGTCGAGCCTTCCCGGCCACAGCGCCAGCAGTGCCGCGAACAGCGGCAGCGACAGGAACTCGCCCAGGGCGATGGCGCGGGTGCGGCCCTGGGCATAGAGCGCGAACAGTGGGACCCACGCCGCCACCCGCAGCGCGCTGCCCGCCAGCAGCGTGGCCGCTGCGCCGTCCGGCAGGCGGAAGCGCGCGTCGTACAGGGTCGCGAGCACCTCGTGGCGGAACGCGTACAGCATCAGCGATGCCACGCAGGCGGGCAGCAGCACCACCTTCACCGCGCGCCGCAGCTGCGCGTCGAACCGTGCGGGGCTGCCGGCCGAACTCAGTGCCGGCAGGAAGCGGATCGAGAGCACGCCGCTGGCGATCATGGCGATCCAGTCCGACGCACGCCACAGCGCCTGCACCATGCCGGCGCTCTCCCAGGAGATCTGGGAGGCCATGATCGCGCGCGCCGCGAACAGGGAGGCCGGGCTGAGGATTCCGATCGACAGGCCCGGCAGCAGGTAGCGCGCGAGCATGCTGCGGGCCTGAACGCCGTCGGCGCGGCCGGTCTTCCACGGCAGCGCGGCCGCCAGCACGATGGCAGGGATTGCCTGGGCGAAGGTGATCGCGGCGAGGCCGGTTGCCGTTCCGCCGTCGGCCACGAAGGCGATGGCCGCGGGCAGCGCGGCCGAGGCAAGGG
>CAZXJW010000121.1:0-8863 GCA_964641005.1 uncultured Rhodocyclaceae bacterium | reverse complement strand
CCCAGGACCGCCCCACCCTCATCTGCTGCAAGACTGTCATCGGCAAGGGCGCGCCGAAGAAGGCCAACACCGGCGGCGCCCACGGCGCCCCGCTTGGCGCCGATGAAGTGGCCGCCACCCGCGAGGCCATCGGCTGGCCGCATCCGCCCTTCGAGATCCCCGCCGACATCCGCGAAGCCTGGGACGCCCGCAAGGCCGGCGTCGCGCGCGAGCAGGCCTGGCAGCAGCGCTTCGCCGCCTATCGCGCCGCCCATCCCGATCTCGCCGCCGCCTTCGAGGCGCGCATGAAGGGCGAGCTGCCCGCCGGCTGGAAGGCCGCGGCCGATGCCTTCGTGGCCGCCGTGGCCGGGAAGGGCGAGACCATCGCCACCCGCAAGGCCTCCCAGAACGCCCTCGACGGCTTCGGTCCGCACCTGCCCGGCCTGGTGGGCGGCTCGGCCGACCTGGCCGGCTCCAACCTCACCTGGTGGAAGGGCTCGAAGGCCGTGGGCGCCGAGGGCGGCAACTACCTGTTCTTCGGCGTGCGCGAGTTCGGCATGGCCGCCATCCTCAACGGGCTGGCCCTGCACGGCGGCTTCATCCCCTACGGCGGCACCTTCCTGGTGTTCAGCGACTACTCGCGCAACGCCCTGCGCCTGGCGGCGCTCATGAAGCAGCGCGTGATCCACGTGCTCACCCACGATTCCATCGGCCTGGGCGAGGACGGCCCCACCCACCAGCCCGTGGAGCATCCGGCGGCCCTGCGCGTGATCCCCAACATGGCGGTGTGGCGGCCCTGCGACGCGGTGGAGACGGCGGTGGCCTGGCGCAGCGCCATCGAGCGCAGCGACGGCCCGGCCGCGCTGCTGCTGTCGCGCCAGAACCTGCCCCACCAGCCCCGCGACGCCGCCCAGCTGGCGGCCATCGCCCGCGGCGGCTACGTGCTGGCCGAGGCCGAGGGCGGCGCGCCCCAGGTGGTGATCATCGCCACCGGCTCCGAGGTGGCGCTGGCCACCGGCGCGCGCGCGCTGCTCGCCGCGCAGGGCGTGCGGGCGCGGGTGGTGTCCATGCCCTCGACCAACGTCTTCGATGCCCAGGACGCCGCCTGGAAGGCCGCCGTGCTGCCGCCCGGCGTGCCGCGCGTGGCCGTGGAGGCCGGCGTGTCGGACGGCTGGTACAAGTACGTGGGCCTCGAGGGCGCGGTGGTGGGCCTGGACCGCTTCGGCGAGTCCGCGCCCGGGCCCGAGCTGTTCAGGTTCTTCGGCTTCACTCCCGAGCACGTGGCCGAGGTGGCGCTCGGCGTGGCCCGGCGCTGAGCGTGCCGTGACGGCGTCCCGGCCGCCCAGGCTGGTCGCCGACATCGGCGGCACCCGGGCGCGCTTCGCGCTGTCCGCCGACCTGGGCGCGTTCGCGCCGCACGGGGCCTCGTCTGCCCCGCCGCCGGCGCAGGAACGCGTCCTCGCCTGCGCCGACTTCCCCTCGCTGGCTGACGCCGCGGCCGCCTACCTCGCCGGCGCGGGCCATCCGCCGGTGCGCGAGGCCTGCTTCGCCGTGGCGGGTCCGGTGGCGGGTGACCGGATCGAGTTCACCAACCGCGCCTGGTCCTTCTCCATCGCCGAGACCCGCGCCGCGCTGCGCCTGGACCGGCTGCACGTGGTGAACGACTTCGAGGCCCAGGCCCGCGCGCTGGCGCTGCTGTCCGCCACCGAACTCCGCCAGGTGGGCGGCGGCGCGGCCGACCCCGACGCCCCCCGCGTGGTGCTCGGCCCGGGCACGGGCCTGGGCGTGGCCGCGCTGGCGAAGGCCGGCGCGCGCTGGCTGCCCCTGCCCGGCGAGGGTGGCCACGTGGCCCTGAGCCCCATGGACGCCCGGGAGGCCGCCGTGCTCGCCCGGCTGTGGCAACGCTGGGACCACGTCTCCGCCGAGCGGCTGGTGAGCGGCCCGGGGCTGCAGCTGCTGTGGGAGACGCTGCGGGCGCTGGATGGACAGCCCCCCCTGGCCGCGCCCGCGCCGGAGGAGATCTCGCGGCGGGGCCAGGCCGGCAGTCGCGCGGATTCCGCCGACGGCGCCCGCGCAGCCCCCGCCGACCGCTTCGCGGTCGAGGCCCTGTCCCTGTTCTGCGCCCTGCTCGGCACGGTGGCGGCGAACCTCGCGCTCACGCTCGGCGCGCGGGGCGGGGTCTACCTGGCCGGGGGCATCGTGCCCGCCCTGGGCCCGTGGTTCGACGGCTCGCCCTTCCGCGCCCGCTTCGAGCGCAAGGGCCGCTTCTCGGACTACGCGGCGGCCATCCCCGTGTTCGTGATCACCGCGCCGAGCCCGGCCCTGCGCGGCGCCGCCGCGGCGCTGGACGAGCCACCCGACGCCTGAGCGCCGCGGCGGTCCGGCCCGGCAAAACGCCGTTATTGCGCTGCGATACAATCGCGCCCTCTTAACGAGGGACCTGGTCATGCCCATTCGCGTCGCCATCAACGGTTACGGCCGCATCGGCCGCAACATCCTCCGCGCCCTGTACGAGTCCGGCCGCAACGGCGAGATCCAGATCGTCGCCATCAACGACCTCGGCAGCCCGGAGACCAACGCCCACCTCACCCGCTACGACACCGCCCACGGCCCCTTCAAGGGCACCATCACGGTGGAGGGCGACTCGATGGTGGTCAATGGCGACGTCATCAAGGTGTTCGCCGAGCGCGACCCCGCCAAGCTGCCCTGGAAGAGCCTGGAAGTGGACGTGGTGATGGAATGCACCGGCCACTTCACCGACAAGGCCAAGGCCCAGGCCCACCTCGCCGGCGGCGCGAAGAAGGTGATCATCTCCGCGCCGGGCAAGAACGTGGACGCCACCATCGTCTACGGCGTGAACCACGGCACGCTCAAGCCCGCCCACACCGTCATCTCCAACGCCTCGTGCACCACCAACTGCCTCGCGCCCATGGTGAAGGCCCTGCACGACAAGATCGGCCTGGTGTCCGGCCTGATGACCACCATCCACGCCTACACCAACGACCAGGTGCTCACGGACGTCTACCACGAGGACCTGCGCCGCGCCCGCTCGGCCACCATGTCCATGATCCCCACGAAGACCGGCGCGGCCTCCGCGGTGGGCCTGGTGCTGCCCGAACTCAACGGCAAGCTCGACGGCTACGCCATCCGCGTGCCCACCATCAACGTCTCGCTGGTGGACCTGTCCTTCGTGGCGAAGCGTCCCACCACCGTGGACGAGGTCAACGCCGTGGTGAAGGCCGCGGCCGAGGGCGAGCTCAAGGGCATCCTCGGCTGGACCGACGCCCCGCTGGTGTCCGTGGACTACAACCACGACCCGCGCTCCTCCATCTTCGACGCCACCCTCACCAAGGTGGCCGAGGGCACGCTGGTGAAGGTGTCCTCCTGGTACGACAACGAGTGGGGCTTCAGCAACCGCATGCTCGACACCGCCGTCGCCTTCATGAACGCCAAGTAACCCGGAAAAACACCTTCGCAAGGGGTTTCGAGGGAAACACCTTCGCAAGGGGTTTTTCACGATTCGTAATTGGGGTCGCAAGGGGTTTTTCCCCGGACGCGGCCCCTTTCCTTTCAGGGGCAGCCGCACAGCATGATCAAGACCCTCGCCGATGTGGAACTGCGCGACAAGCGCGTCCTGATCCGCGTGGACTTCAACGTCCCGCTCCAGGATGGCCGGATCACCGAGGACACGCGCATCCGCGCCGCCCTTCCCGGCATCCGTCACGCCCTGTCCGCCGGCGCGAAGGTGATGCTGGTGTCGCACCTCGGCCGCCCCGAGGAGGGCGTGTTCGACGAGTCCCAGTCTCTCGCCCCGGTGGCTGCGCGCCTGTCCGAGCTGCTCGGCCAGGACGTGCCCCTGAAGCGCGACTGGCTCGACGGCGTGAGCGTGGAATCCGGGCGCGCCGTGCTGCTGGAGAACTGCCGCTTCAACAAGGGCGAGAAGAAGAACGACGAGATGCTGTCGCGCCGCATGGCCGCGCTGTGCGACGTGTACGTGAACGACGCCTTCGCCACCGCGCACCGCGCCGAGGCCACCACCCACGGCGTGGCGCGCTTCGCGCCCATGGCCTGCGCCGGCCCGCTCATGGCCGCCGAGATCGAGGCGCTGTCCAAGGCCCTGCAGAAGCCCGCCCGCCCGCTGGTGGCCATCGTGGGCGGCTCCAAGGTGTCCACCAAGCTCACCATCCTCGGCGCGCTGGCCGAGAAGGTGGACCAGCTCATCGTGGGTGGCGGCATCGCCAACACCTTCATGGCCGCCGCCGGGCTGCCCATCGGCAAGTCGCTGTCCGAGCCCGACCTCGTGCCCGAGGCCAGGCGCATCATCGACGCGGCCCGCGCCCGCGGCGGCGACGTGCCCATGCCCGTGGACGTGGTGGTGGCGCGCGAGTTCTCCGCCACCGCGGCCGCCACGGTGAAGGCCGTGGCCGACGTGGGCCCCGAGGACATGATCCTCGACGTGGGCCCGCGCACCGCCGAGCTGTTCCGCACGCTGCTGGGCAAGGCCGCCACCATCGTCTGGAACGGCCCGGTGGGCGTGTTCGAGTTCGACGCCTTCGCCGGCGGCACGAAGGCGGTGGCCGAGGCCATCGCCGGCTCGAAGGGCTTCTCCCTGGCCGGCGGCGGCGACACCGTGGCGGCGATCGCGAAGTTCGGCATCACCGATCGCGTCTCCTACATCTCCACCGCCGGCGGGGCCTTCCTTGAATTCCTGGAAGGGCGCAAGCTGCCGGCCATCGAGATCCTCGAAGCCCGCGCAGCGGGCTGACCGCCACCATGCAGCGCTCCACCAAGATCGTCGCCACCCTCGGCCCCGCCTCCTCCAGCCGCGAGGTGCTCCACGCCATGGTGTCCGCGGGCGTGGACGTGGTGCGCATGAACTTCTCCCACGGCACCGCCGACGACCACCTGGCGCGCGCCGAGCTGGTGCGCGAAGTCTCGCGCGAGCTCGGGCGCACCGTGGGCATCATGGTCGACCTGCAGGGCCCGAAGATCCGCATAGGCAAGTTCGAGGGCGGACGCATCAACCTTCCCGACGGCGCGGCCTTCATCCTCGACGCCGGATGCACCCTGGGCGACGCCACCCGCGTGGGCCTCGACTACCCCGAGCTGCCCAACGACGTGCGCCCCGGCGACGAGCTGCTGCTCGACGACGGGCGGCTGGTGCTCAAGGTGCAGCGCGTGGCCGGCGCCGAGATCCACACCGTGGTCACCCACGGCGGCGAGCTGTCCAACAACAAGGGCATCAACCGCCGCGGCGGCGGGCTCACGGCGCCGGCACTCACCGCCAAGGACATGGAGGACATCCGTGTCGCCGCGCGCATGAAGGCCGACTTCCTGGCCGTGTCCTTTCCCAAGAGCGGCGCGGACATGTACATGGCCCGCGAGCTCATGCGCGCCGCCGGTGGCAAGTCGCTGCTCATCGCCAAGATCGAGCGCACCGAGGCGGTCAAGGTCCTCGAGGAGATCCTCGAGGCCTCCGACGCCATCATGGTGGCGCGCGGCGACCTCGCCGTGGAGGTGGGCGACGCGGCGGTCCCGGCGCTGCAGAAGCGCATGATCCGTCTCGCCCGCGAGCGCAACAAGCTCACCATCACCGCCACGCAGATGATGGAGTCCATGATCACCAGCCCCGTGCCCACCCGCGCGGAGGTGTCGGACGTGGCCAATGCCGTGCTCGACGGCACCGACGCGGTGATGCTCTCGGCCGAGACCGCCGCGGGCAAGTACCCGGTGCACACCGTGGAGGCCATGGCGCGCGTGTGCCTGGAGGCCGAGAAGTCCGCCGATCTCGAGCTGGATCGCGAATTCCTCAACCGCGTGTTCACGCGCGTGGACCAGTCCATCGCCATGGGCGCGCTGTTCACCGCCTTCCACCTCAAGGTGAAGTGCATCGCGGCGCTCACCCAGTCCGGCTCCACGGCGCTGTGGATGTCGCGGGTGAACACCGGCGTGCCCATCTACGCGCTCACGCCCGAGATCAACACGCGCTACCGGCTCTCGCTGTTCCGCGACGTCTATCCGTTGATGATCCAGTACTACGGCAGCGACCGCGAGCAGCTGCTGCTCGAGGCCGAGCGGCAGCTCAAGGAGAACGGCGCGGTGCAGGACGGCGACCTCATCGTGCTCACCATCGGCGAGCCCATCGGCAAGTCCGGCGGCACCAACACGCTCAAGATCGTGCGCGTGGGTGAGCACGGAGCCTGAGACATGCCCACCAAGACCCGCACCGCGCGCTTCGCGCGCATCGGCCTGGAGATCGTCGAGAACCTCGGCCTGCTGATCATCGCCTGCGCCACGGTGGTGGCCGGCTGGCACGAAGTGCTGCTGATGATCAACAACGGCCGGGTCACGCTGGGCGACCTGCTGCTCATGTTCCTCTACCTCGAGGTGCTCTCGATGGTGGGGCTGTACTACAACTCGGGCAAGCTGCCGGTGCGCTTCCCGCTCTACATCGCCATGGTGGCGCTGGCGCGCTACATCATCCTGGACGTGAAGGAGCTCGACAGCGCCCGCATGCTCTATGTCGCCGGCGCGGTCCTGCTGCTCGCCATCGCGGTGTTCGTGATCCGCTACGGCCACGTGAAGTATCCCTACACCGAAGACCCCGCTCGTGCCGCGCCCGGCGACGAGCCGCCCGGGAAGTGAGAACCTGATGGCCGACACCCCCCTGGTGGGAATCGTGATGGGCTCGACCAGCGACTGGGACACCCTCGCCCATGCCGCGCGCCTGCTGCAGCAGTTCGGCGTGCCCCACGAGGCGAACGTGGTGTCCGCCCACCGCACGCCCGACCGCATGTTCGAGTACGCCGAGACCGCCGCCGCGCGGGGCCTTCGCTGCATCATCGCCGGTGCCGGCGGTGCGGCCCACCTGCCCGGGATGGTGGCCGCCAAGACGACGCTGCCGGTGCTGGGCGTGCCGGTGCAGAGCCGCGCGCTGCAGGGCCTCGACTCGCTGCTGTCCATCGTCCAGATGCCCAAGGGCATTCCCGTGGCCACCTTCGCCATCGGCGAGGCGGGCGCGGCCAACGCGGCGCTGTTCGCCGTGGCGATGCTCGCCACCACCGACGCGGCCCTGGCGTCGCGCCTGGCCGCCTTCCGCGCCGAGCAGACCGCCACGGTGGCCGCGGCCACGCTGCCCCCGCCATGAGGCCGGTGCCGCCGGGCGCCTGGCTCGGCCTGCTGGGGGGAGGACAGCTCGGCCGCATGTTCTGCATGGCGGCCCAGAGCCTGGGCTACCGCGTGCTGGTGCTCGACCCGGGCTCCGACAGCCCCGCGGGCGCCGTGGCCGACGCCCACCTGAAGGCCGACTACCTCGACGATGCCGCGCTGGCCGAGCTGGGCCGGCGCTGCGCCGCGGTCACCACCGAGTTCGAGAACGTGCCCGCCGAGGCCCTGCAGCGCCTCGCCGAGCGCTGCGTGGTGAGCCCTGCCGCCGCCAGCGTGGCCGTGGCCCAGGACCGGGCGAAGGAGAAGCGCTTCCTCGCCGGCATCGGCCTGGACACCGCGCCCTTCGCGGTCGTCGAGTCTGCCGCCGACCTCGACGGCGCCGACCCCTCGCTCTATCCCGGCATCCTCAAGCGCGCCCGCTTCGGCTACGACGGCAAGGGGCAGGCCCGCGTGGCCAGCCTCGCCGAGGCCCGGGCCGCGTTCGAGGCCATGGGTGGCGCGCCCTGCGTCCTGGAGCAGCGCCTCGCCCTCGAACTGGAACTGTCCTGCGTGGTGGCGCGCGGCTTCGACGGCGCAACCCGTGCCTTCCCCGTGGCGGAGAACGCGCACGCCGAGGGCATCCTCGACGTGTCCGTGGTCCCCGCGCGCGTGCCCGCGGCGCTGGCCGAGGCGGTGCAGCGCGCCA
This sequence comes from uncultured Rhodocyclaceae bacterium, assembly GCA_964641005.1. Taxonomy (GTDB): domain Bacteria; phylum Pseudomonadota; class Gammaproteobacteria; order Burkholderiales. The sequence continues at coordinate 1,032 of CAZXJW010000121.1, read as the reverse complement.
CCATCCGCACCGCCGAGGCGCTGGATTACCGCGGCGTGCTGTGCGTGGAGTACTTCGTGGTGGCCGGCGGGCGGCTGCTCGCCAACGAGATCGCGCCGCGCCCGCACAACAGCGGCCACTACACCATCGACGGCTGCCTCACCTCGCAGTTCGAGCAGCAGGCGCGCGTGATGTGCGGGCTTCCGCTGGGCGACACTGCCGCCCATGCGCCCAGCGTGATGGTCAACCTGCTCGGCGACCTGTGGGCCGCCGGCGAGCCCGACTGGACCCGCGTGCTGTCCAACCCCCGCGCCAAGCTGCACCTCTACGGCAAGACCGAGGCGCGGCCGGGCCGCAAGATGGGCCACTTCACCGTGCTCGCGCCCTCGGTGGAGCAGGCCGAGGCCGAGGCGCTGGCCATCCGCGCCGCCCTGCGCGAGGACGCCCGCCGTACCCCGCTCGCCCGTTCCGCCTGATCGCCCGCCATGACCCTGAAAGCCGTCCAGGAAACCCGCCTCGCCTCGCTGCCCTTCCTGCACCGCGGCAAGGTGCGCGACCTCTACGACATCGACGCCGAGCGCCTGCTCATCGTGCAGACCGACCGGCTGTCGGCCTTCGACGTGATCCTGCCCACGCCCGTGCCGGGCAAGGGCGAGGTGCTCACGGCGGTGTCGAGGTTCTGGTTCGAGAAGCTCGCCCACGTGATCCCCAACCACCTCACGGGCGATGACCCCGAGTCGGTGGTGGCGCCGCAGGAGCGCGAGCAGGTGCGCGGCCGGTCCTTCGTGGTGCGCAAGCTGAAGCCCCTGCCCATCGAGGCCATCGTGCGCGGCTACCTGGCGGGCTCGGGCTGGAAGGACTACCAGCGCACCGGCGCCATCTGCGGCGTGCCGCTGCCGCCCGGGCTGCCCGAGGCGGCGAAGCTGCCCGCGGTGATCTTCACGCCCTCCACCAAGGCGCCCAAGGGCAGCCACGACGAGAACATCTCCTTCGCCGAGGCCGGGAAGCTGCTCGGCGCGGCCCGCGCGGCCGAGGTGCGCGATGCCTACATCC
>CAZXJW010000120.1:8652-8888 GCA_964641005.1 uncultured Rhodocyclaceae bacterium | reverse complement strand
ATCCAGGAGCTGTTCGCGCCCGCCTTCTCGGTGGGACAGGGAGTCCGGGTCGTGAACGGGCTGGGGCTGGCCTCGAGCTGCCCGCCGACGCGGCAGCCGCCCCCGGCGACGGCCGGCAGTTGCCGCTGTACCGCGGCGCATGAATCGCGCCGCAGCCGTGGTGGCCGCCGTTCTCGCCGGCGCCTGCGCCACCACCGACTCGCCCTCCCGCAAACCCCCTCGTGTCCCTTACAACC